>NZ_JACOOO010000042.1:0-115111 GCF_014287825.1 Clostridium hominis | reverse complement strand
TATATCGTTACTTTTAAATATACTCATAAAGATACCTCTCGTTATATTTAATAAAAAGTCGTCAAGACGACTTAAAAAATAAGACCATTAGATATATTATACCTAACAGTCTTAATATTTTGTATTAAACATTTTATTAATAATTTATTAATACTAATATATAAATGTTATACTATGTTCTAGCTTCTTGATTCTATTTGAATATCACTTAATCCAGTAATACCTTCAACTATATTTTGAATCGCTGATGCATTTTCTTCAGTGAAAGCATCATTTGCTTTTACATAAACTTTAACTATGTTTGCATCTATCATACATAAAGCATCTTCATAGCCATTATTCAATATTTCTGTTTCTATAGCAGTTTCTTGCTCTTGTTTTTGAACTTTTTCGTTTAATAAGTTAGTTGCATTATCAATAACTTCTTGTGAAGAGGTAGTATCCTCAATAATAGCTGTCATCTCTTCCTTAAACTCAGTATCTGATTTAATTTTATTTGCTCTATCATTATAGAAAAAGCCTTGATTACCCATTGTTTCTTCTGCATTATCATTTTCTAAAAGTAAAGCTGATAAATCAGTAGTTAAATCAGCAGTATTCTCATTAGTTGTTTTTCCAGTAGAATAAATAACTGTACCAATTATTGAAATACATAATATTGCCCCAACAATAATTGATAATTGCCTGTTTTTTACTTTTGATCTGAAGTTCGTTTTAATGTTTTTAAAGTCGTACTTTGGATATGTCCTATCAATTCTAGCTTGTGCTAAGTCAGTTTGTAGTACTTTACCACAACCTATACATAAGATATTTCCTTTCTTGTTTTCTTTACCACACTCTGGACAAATAATTTTATTCTCACCCATAAAAAACTCTCCTTATTCATTTCTTTATAGTTTAATTATATGAGTGAAATTATTGTAAAATTACGGAATTATTATATATTTAACTAATTATTTTCTAAACTTTTTATATATTCAGTAACCTCATCCTTATTACCCCTAAATATAATATTTCTATTACCCTTTTCGATAGAATGTTTATACATAGGATCATAATAATTATGTAAAAATAGTTCAATCCAAACTCTATTATAATCATAGCTTCCATTAGACTTTTGAATATCATATGCTTTATTAAACTCATCTATTACAATTTTTAACCTATCTCCACCAAGCTTAGATTTAACTCTCTCCATACTTTTTAGCATATCTTCATACCAAAGTTCTATTGCTAAATCCTTATCGTTACAACTAGCTATGAATTCCTTTTGTCCATTAATAACATAATCCTCAAGGATATTATCAACTCTCTCTTCCATTAAAGATTCTAAGAAGATTAGATCTGCGCCATGGAATAAGCTATAAAGACTAGTAGGTATAAAGCTTCTACCTATATTCTTACTTTCATCTTCTAATATCATATACTTAAATCTTTTATTATTATGTTTTATAATTTCATAAGCTAAATTATTTTCAAAATTTATTTGAGTTGGTTGAGCTGTAACATGATGACCAAATGTTGAACCTCTATGATTAGCTATCCCTTCAAGATCTATAGAGTTATTAAGTTTATTTAGTAATATAGTTTTCCCAGAACCTGTATATCCTGTAAGCATTAATGGCTTTGATTTTATATTCTCAGGTTCTAAAGAAGTTATTAAATAATTACGAAATGCTTTATATCCTCCTTCTAGCTTTATTATGTCTTTTTTAGCTACTTCATTTATCCAGCTTTGAGCTATAGTTGAACGGGAACCCCCTCTAAAGCAATAGATCATTGTATTAGGGTTTTGCTCTATAAAATTAATCCATTTTTCAATTCTGTCTTCTTTTATCTTACCAGATACAATCTCATATCCTAACTTAGTTGCCTCTGCATTTCCTTTTTCTTTATAACATATTCCAATAATATGGCGCTCATCATTAGTTAAAATTGGCATATTAATAGATGTCTTAAATGCACCCTTTTCAAATTCAATAGGAGCTCTCACATCTATCAAAGGAATATTATTTAAAACTATATTTTCAAAATCATTAGTTGTTATCACTATCTTCATCCTCTATTCTAATTATTAATTTATATAAAATAATACATTATTTATTTTACACTTATTTAAATAAATATGTAAACCATGAAATAAACTTACAATACATATAAGTAAATTAAACTAGATATATTATAGTTATGGTAATATAATGTATTTATATATGAGCTACTAAATAGTGTGTAAATAATTTAAAAATTGATTTTAATAATTAGGAGGACTAAAAATGTCTAATAATATAAAGTTAACTACTTTAACAAAAACTTCTGGTTGTGCTGCAAAAATTGGACCAGCTGTACTAGATTCTGTACTAAAGAATCTTCCTAAATTTGAGGATTCAAATCTTCTAGTAGGCTTTGATAAGAAAGATGATGCTTGTGTATATAAAGTTTCAGAAGATAAAGTTGTAATTCAAACAGTAGATTTCTTTCCACCAATGGTTGATGATCCATATACTTTTGGGCAAGTAGCAGCTACAAATGCATTAAGTGATGTTTATGCTATGGGTGGGGACCCTGCCTTAGCAATGAACCTACTTTGTTTTCCTTCATGCTTAGAACCATCAATTATGCATGATATATTACAAGGTGGATATAGTAAAATTAAAGAAGCTGGTGCAGTTGTTGCTGGAGGCCATACAATAGCTGATCCAACACCTAAATATGGTCTATGCGTTAGTGGATTTGCACATCCAAAAGAAATACTTACTAATAGTAACGCTAAAACAGGTGATGTCCTTGTTTTAACTAAGCCTATTGGTGTTGGAATCTTAAATACTGCGAATAAAGCAGAACTATTAACAGCTGAAAAAGTAAAAGAAGTTACCAATATTATGATTGCTTTAAATAAATATGCTAAGGAAGCTTTTAAAGGATTAACTGTTAATGCTTGTACAGATATAACAGGCTTTAGTTTAATAGGTCATGGATACGAAATGGCTAGTGGTAGCAATAAAACAATAGAGTTTTTCAGCAATAATATTCCTCTTATAGCAGATGCTTTAGAATATGCTAAAATGGGTATTCTACCTGAAGGAATGTATAACAACTTAGAATACTTAAAAGATATATTTAGAGTTACTAACGGAGTAAGTCAAGAGATGCAAGATGTTCTTTTAGACCCTCAAACTTCAGGTGGACTTCTACTATCAATGCCTGAAAAGGACGCAAAAGAATATTTATCTCGTATGGAACTCTATACTCCACATGCAAAGATAGTAGGACATGTAACAGATAAACAAGATTTATCAATAATAATAAAATAAAAAGCGAAGCACTTTGGTGAAAAGCTTTCTTACTTCATTTAAATGTAGTAGACTTTTCACCTAGCTGCTTCGCTTTAACTATTGAATATATACCTTATTATTATTTAGTATAAATTTATCATCAAAAACTTTTTTAATTTCTCTCATATACTCTATATTTTTATTACTTGTATTTCTTAAAAAATACTCCTTCTTAGATATTCCTATTCCATGTTCGCCAGAAGTTACTCCATTTAATTCATAACACTTACAATATAGTTCTTTTAATAATTTATGAGACTTCTCTCTCCATAAGCTTTCTTCTATTCCATTTCTCACAACACATAAATGTATATTACCATCTCCTGCGTGTCCAAAACTTACAACTTGAATTTTATATTTTTCTTCTAAGATTTTAGTAAAATCTATAAACTCAACTATTTTATCTATAGGAACTACAATATCTACTGGTTCCTCCTCTGATATGACTTCTACAGCTTTAACTAATGCCCCTCTTATTTGCCATGTATTATTTATCTCTTCCTTATCTTTTAAAAGAATAAAGTCTACAGCCCCACTTTTTGCTGACACTTCCTTAGCCTTATTAGAATTCAATTCAATTTCGCTATCTGTTTCACCATCAAAGGTTAATAAAAGATATGAATTTCCGCTACTGCATGGAAACTTTAAATTTAAGTATCTTTCAGTATTCTCAATTACCTTTTTCTCCATAAATTCAATTGCTGTTGCATTAATATTTTCATTTATTATTCTATTTACAGATTCGATACCTAACTCCAAAGCATCAAAGGCAATAATTGCACTTATAGACTTTTTAGGCTTTGGAATTACTTTTAAAAATGCCTTAGTTATTACTCCAAGAGTACCTTCAGAACCTATAAACAAGTCCTTTAGATCTAATCCTGAACTATTTTTTATAGTATCTCCTCCTAAGTTTAAAATTGTGCCATTTGCTAGAACAACTTCTAACTTTCTTACATAATCTCTGGTTACGCCATATTTTACTGCCCTCATTCCACCGGCATTTGTACTTATATTTCCTCCAATAGTTGCAGTTTTTTCTCCTGGATCTGGAGGATAAAATAGACCTTCATTTTCTACATATTGTTGCAATTGGTTCAATACTACTCCACTTTCTACCTCTACTGTAAAAGTACTTTTATCTAAATTTATTATCTTGTTCATTTTAGATAAATCAAGTATTATTCCTCTTTCTGTAGGAACTGTTCCCCCAACTAAACCTGTTCCTGATCCTCTAGGTGTTACTTTAATATTACTTTTATAAGCATATTTTAATACACAGCTAACTTCTTCAGTATTTACTGGAAAAACCAAAACGTCTGCTTCTCCATAAATTCTTTTAAGCCCATCAGTGAAGTAGTCTCTATTTATATTTTCAGTACTTATAATTCTATCTGTATCCTTTAAAATATTTACTAAATCATTATATATCATATATTAGCCCCCTTATATAATGCCTATCTTTTTAAAAATTTCTTTGATAAATTATCACCTAATAATTGAAAAGCTTGTACAATCACAACTAAAATTATTACTGTAATTATCATTACCCCAGTTTCATATCTATAATATCCATATCTAATAGCTAAATCACCGATTCCCCCTCCACCAACGATTCCAGCCATTGCAGAATATCCAACTAAGCTTACTAAAGTTATAGTTACACCTCTAATTAAACTAGGCAGCGCTTCTATTACTAATACATCAGAGAATATAAGCCAAAATCCTGCTCCTGACGCTATTGCTGCTTCTATCACTCCATTATCGATTTCACTAAAGGCTCCTTCAGCGACCCTGCTAAAAAAAGCTATAGATGCTACTGTTAAAGGAACTGTAGCTGCTTCAGGCCCAATATTAGTACCTACAATCATTTCTGTTAATGGTGTTAGTACTACTAGTAAAATTACAAAAGGAATTGATCTTATTACATTTATAATAAATCCTGATATTGAGTTTATAGATTTATTTTCAAAAAACATCTTATTAGAGGTTAAGTATAAGATAAGCCCTAAAACTCCACCAACTATTATTGATATTATCATAGCTATAAAAATCATCTTAGAAGAATCCATTACTGCATTTCCTAATTCATTTCTAAGAATCTCTAAAGTATCTGTCATATTAAATCACCGCCTCTAATGAATTTACCTCTTCTTCATTTACATCAGCATTTTTTTCAATATATGCTCTTGTATTTTCAATTTCTTGATCATCCCCAATAATATCTATAAGCAAACTACCTAATGGCTTTCCATCAATATAGTCTATCTTTCCATGAATAATATTTATCTGAGTGTTAAACTTTTTAGCTGCCTCAGATATAATAGGCTTTAAACTTGTCTGCCCAATATAATTAACTTTATATAATCTACCTTTTACTAAATCTCGTCTTACTACTTCAGGCAATCTAAGATTAGAATTTTTACTGACTAAAGATTTCGTAACTTCATGTTGTGGCTTAGAGAATATAGAGTATACATCGTTAACTTCTACGACTTCTCCACTACTCATTACTGCAACTCTATTAAATAACTTCTTTGCTACTTCAATTTCATGAGTAATAAATACTATAGTTATTCCTAATTTCTCTTTAATATCTTTTAATAAAGTTAGTATTTCTTCTGTATTTTCTAAATCTAAAGCTGATGTAGCTTCATCACAAAGCAATATTTCTGGATCATTTGCAATAGCTCTTGCAATACCTACTCTTTGCTTTTGACCACCACTTAAATTAGCAGGATAAACATCTTTCTTATCACTTAAGTTCACTAAATCTAACAAATACTCTATTCTTTCTTTCATTTTATTTTTAGGATAATTATTAGCTTTAAGTACAAATTCAATATTTTCATAAATTGTTTTTCCACTTATTAAATTAAAGTGTTGAAATATCATCCCTACTTTTAATCTAAGGCTTCTTAGCTCCTTGCTATTTAACTTTGTAATATCTTTATCTTGTATTATTACTCTTCCTTCAGATGGCTTTTGTAGTAAATTAATTACTCTAACTAATGTACTTTTACCTGCACCACTCAAACCAACAATTCCAAATACTTCACCTCTATTTATTGTAAGAGTTACATTCTTTACTGCATCTAATTTATTTTTACCATCATTAAAAGTTACAGATATATTTTCTAATTTAATCACTTTTTCACCACCATTCCTTTAATTTATAACTATTAATTAGCATTAACATACCACTCTGGTTTGTTAAAATCCTTATATTTTCCACTTTCAATAGCATTTCTAAATTCTTCTGATTCCACAGCTTCTTTTAAATCCTTCCCTAAGTCTTTATCTAAATCTTCAGTTCTTACTGCAACTACATTTTTATATTCTTCTGATAATTCTTCAATAGCTAAAGCTTCTGCAAAATCCAATCCAGACGCTATAGCATAATTTCCAGGTACTAAAGCAATATCTGCACTGCTTATACTTCTTGCTAATTGTGCTGCTTCAACTTCTAAAAACTCTAAATTCTTGCTGTTTTCAGTAATATCATTTTTTGTAGCTTTAGTATCATCAACATTAGAATCTATTTTTATTAATCCTTGAGTTTCCAATAAGGTTAATGCTCTTGCTAAATTTGATGGATCATTTGGTATAGCAACCTTACCACCTTCGCCTAATTCACTTAAAGAGTTAAGATTATTTGAGAATATACCCATTCCTGCTGTTGGAACTGAAATAACAGCTGATATATCTAGATTGTTATCTGCACTAAATTTTTCTAAGTAAACAGTATGTTGCATTAAGTTTGTATCAATCTCTCTATTATTTAAAGCTTTATCTGGTTGAATATAATCACTAAACTCCTTTACTTCAACCTCATACCCATTTGCCTCTAAATAAGGAGCTATACATTCTTTAACCATATCTCCGTAAGGTCCAGGACATACCCCAACAGTAATATTTTTAGTATCTGTTTCTAGAGATTCTCCTCCTTTACTAGCACATCCTACTACTCCTAGTGATAAAGTTGCTGCAAGTGTTATTGCTACTAATCTTTTATTTCTTTTCATTTTTATACCCCCAAGTTTTTATATTAATATTTTTTTATATTTACTATTTCGATTTTGGTTCTAAATCTTATCTATTTATTTTTATAAAGTTAGAATTTATTTTGATACTTTTAATCTTTCAAGTCTCTTTAATGCTTCTTTTAATGTTTCATCTTTCTTTGCAAAATGTAACCTTATATAGTTATTTACATCTTCTTTAAAGAAACTTGAGCCTGGAACTGCTGCTACTCCAATATCCCTTGTAAGATACTCACAAAAGCTTATATCATCTTTCGCACCAAACTCGCTTATATCTACTAACACATAATAAGCACCTTCTGGCTTGAAATATTTAAGCCCTATTTTGTCTAATCCATTTAAAAATAAATCTCTTTTCTTATCATACTTATTTATTAAATCTTCATAGTAATCATCACCAAACTCTAATCCAGGTATTACTGCCTTTTGTAATGGAGCCGCAGCCCCAACTGTTAAAAAGTCATGAACCTTTTTACAGTTATCTATTATTTTTTTATTACCTAGTACATATCCTAATCTCCATCCGGTAATAGAATAGGTTTTAGATAATGAGCTACATGATATAGTTCTATCAAACATTCCAGGTAATGAAGCAAAGTATATATGCTCATTAGGAGGAAATACTATATGTTCATAAACCTCATCAGTAATTACAAAGGTATCAAACTCTTCGGCTAAACTTGCAATATATAACAATTCATCTCTCGTAAAAACCTTTCCTACAGGATTTGATGGATTACATAGTATTAAAGCTTTAGGATTTTGCTCAAATGCTCTTCTTAATTCTTCTTTATCAAATCCAAAACTAGGTGGTTTTAATGCTACATATACAGGCTCTGCCCCTGAGAGAATTGTATCTGCAACATAGTTTTCATAAAATGGTGAAAATACAATGACTTTATCTCCAGGATTGCATACCGCCATCATTGAAACCATCATAGCTTCTGTACTTCCACATGTAACAACTATATTTTCTTCTGGATTAATTTCTATCCTCATGAACTTTTTTTGTTTTTCTGCTAGCTTTTCTCTAAATATTTTTGAGCCCCAAGTTATCTCATATTGATGAGGTCCTTTTTCAGCTACCTCTTTTAAACTATTTAAGATATCTTTTGGCGGATCAAAGTCTGGAAATCCTTGTGATAGATTTATTGCTCCATATTGATCTGCTATTCTTGTCATTTTTCTTATCGTTGATTCAGAGAACCAATCTAATCTATTACTTAGTTCTGCCATTTTTTTGCCCCCTCTTTACTTTTAAATAAAAAAATAAAGCACTAGAGAATAAATCTCTAGCGCTAATAAACACTACATAATTCACCCTCTTATCTACTAGCTAAAAAGCTACAGGAATTAGCACCACGTATACAGTTAAAAATTAAGAATTAAGAATTAAGAGTTGCTACTGAAATTTTCTTGAAATTTCTTAACTTGAAATGCATAAAACTATCTTATGAGTTTTATCCATAACTCTTAACTTTTCTCTACTAACTATTAACTAGTAACAGGTTGCCGGGTTTCATAGGGCCAGTCCCTCCACCGCTCTTGATAAGATTAACAATATTTAGTTGTAATTCCTTTATTTATTGAATTAATATTAAATCAAAATTTTTACATTGTCAATATATTTTAATAATTTTTTCCAAATACTTTTCACTTTGCTTTTGGAATTCTAAATAAAGCACTATTATTTTATTTAGTTAATAATATATAGTTAATTCTCTATAATGTGATAACTTTAGAAGTGGATTTCATAACTCCGACAATATCATACATATTGCTTACAGTTCCAACTTTAAGTTCTCCTTCAAGATGATAATAATTTAAACATGCTCCACAAACTAATACATTAACACCTTTTGCAACTAAAGCATTTAAATGCTCAATAGCCTGCTCGTTTAATGTTGGTACCTTTACCCCATCATTCATAAACAAAATAGCTTTAGGTAAGTCCTCATCTTCAGATAATGTATAGAAAAACATTTTCATTAAAGACTTTCCAAGCTCTTCTGCACCAGCTCCTATAATATCTTTGCCAATAAAAATACACCAATCACCTAAAGGCTTTTTCCCTTGTATTTTATTTAAAACTTCTTGACATTCTTCACAACCATTAGAAAAATGTACTGTGTAAATTCCTTCATTTTCTTCAATTTTAGTTTCAAATCCTTGACTGTTGGCAAGTTTTTTTAAGTTCTCTACAGCTATACCATTGTCTACTTGAACTGAAAAAAACTTAGTTCCTAAATCTATTTCTTTCTTTGCCATTATAACAGGCATAGGGCAAGCTTTTCCTTTCGCATCTATAACTTTTTTCATACTTTCCTCCATTACTTTATACTATATTAATTTTATTTACCATATTTTAATTATATCACCTTTTTAATATAATCTAAATTAATAAAGTTATTTTCATAATAAAATAAGCCTTATGATTAATAAGACTTATTCATTATAATTATTATATTAATTTAAAACCTTTTATTAATTTGAAATTGCAAAACTTTCAAGGGCATCAATTACTTCCTCTTGTCTATCTACAGCTTTTTCATAATTATTGCTTAAACCATAAATACTTGGTGCTTGGGGTAAGCCCGCTAGTAATGTTGCTTCATCATATGTAATTTCATTTGGTTCTTTTCCAAAATATCCATTACAAGCTTCTTTTATACCTGTAAATCCATCACCATAATAAATCACATTTACATATAATTCTAAAATCTCATCTTTTGTATATTTTTTCTCTAAATCATAAGATAAAAATATTTCTTCTACTTTTCTTTTTATAGTTTGCTCTGGGGTTAAAAATAAATTTTTAGCTAATTGTTGAGTTATTGTACTACCACCTTCAACAATTTTACCTGCTTTCAAATTAGTTAATAAAGCTCTACCTATAGATATAAAATCTACAGCCCCATGTTTATAATATCTATGATCTTCTATTGCAACTATTGCTTCTAAAAAAGTTTTATCTATCTCAGAAGCTTGTACATAATTATCTCTTGACTTTATTTCATTAATTTCTTCATCTATAGACATATCTTGCGTAACTTTTTCGTATACACCACATCCGATACCAATAAATGCTGTAATAATAATTAAGCTGAATACAAGTGTAAATTTTATAAATTTCAATGATGTTCTTTTTACCATTTATATCATCCTTTTTTATATTTTCTTATGAGTATACTATACTATAAAATACTTAAGATTCTATATCGATATCTATTACATTTATATTACAATTTTGTCATATTGGAAATTATGAATTATAAATATAAAAGCCAGATATTATCTGACTTTTATCTGGCTAGAAAATGTATTATTTTAATTGCAGTATTTATTATAGAAACTATTTAAGCATTTTATTACTGTTATAGGTTCTCTAGAAACTGCAACTTCCGTTGATAACATAAGACCATCCACACTATTTTTAATATATTTATATATATCATTTGCTTCTGAAATAGTAGGAGTATCTTGACGCCTCATAGACTCTAAAATATATGTAGCTACAATTAGCTTTTTCTTGCTCTTTTTCATTCTATTTATAATTTTCCCTTCTTCATAAGGAATCTCTTCTATAGGAATCTCTGCCTTCAAATCCCCTCTTCCAAGCATTATTCCGTCACTTACTTTTAAGATATCTTCAAAATTTTCTATACCTTCTTTACATTCTATTTTAGCCCATATTTTAGGGGTTCTACTATTATAGACTCTAACTAAAATTTTAATGTATTTCTTTAATTCTATTATGTCATCAGCTTTAGTAACATATGATAAACATATATAATCTATATTATTCTTGACTCCAATTTCAATATCAAATTTATCTTTCTCTGTTAAATGCAAATTATCCCTAATTAATTCTGGTGCATTAACACCTTTTTCTGCTCTTAAAATGCCACCTTTAATTGTCACAGCTTTGATATACAGTGAGTTTTTCTCTATTATTTTAAATTTCATAGTAGCATCCTTCATAAATAATTCTTTAACATTTTTAAAATCATCTAACGAACCATAATACATTATGGGAATTATTCTTATATTTTTGTATCTATTCTTTTCATAGAATTTCTTAAAATCTTTTTCAAGACAAAATATTACTTCTTCTTTTATATTTACTTTATATTCACCAGTAAAAAGCTTAGAAATCCTAAGTTTATTACCTTGCAAGTCTTGTAAAATTTTCATATTAGGATACTCAATATGTATTTCCTTAATTAAGGTTTCAAACTTTTCATAATCAATATGTGAAAAATTAAAACGTGGTATTGTCATACCAGCTTGTGCAAATCTTTTAATATCTTCTATATCTCTTACAGTAGGGCCAATTGAGCAAATTAGTTCCATAATACCTCCTATATAAATTTATAGTACCTTTTTATCTTCTTATGAGCCCTATTTTTAATCATTTGTTTTACTATGTAACCATATGCAGTTATCATAATATTTTCCCCTATAAAATACTATGCTACTTTTGTAACTTTTATTATCACAATTTTATATTTTCAAATAAATAATGCTTACTATCTAATTTAGAATTATAAAGCAAGGTGGACTTATTCTTTGTCCACCTTGCTTTATAATAGTAATATTTAATTTTTATTATAATCTAATCATATCTCTAGAAATATCCCCAAGAGAATAGGCTCCACACATTGACATTGTATCCTCAAGTTCAGCTGCTAATTTGTTTATATATGTTTTAACACCTTCTTCTTCTCCACCATAAAGAGCAGTTACAAAAGTTCTACAAATAAGTACTCCATCAGCACCTAAAGCTAAAGCTTTAAAAACATCTACTCCTGAACGTATACCGCCATCCACAAATATTTTCATTGAATCACCAACTGCATCAACTATATCAGCTAATACTTCTGCAGTAGCAGCACATCCATCTAGTACTCTTCCTCCATGATTAGATACAACAATAGCGGAAGCTCCTGCTTCTTTAGCCTTTAAAGCACCTTTTACTGTCATTATTCCCTTTACTATAAATGGGACAGATGAAAGTTTTATTATCTCTTTAAGCTCTTCTACTGACTTTGCACCTGCAGGAGGATTCATGTTCTTTAAGAATGGAAGACCTGCTGCATCAATATCCATAGCTACAGCAATAGCTCTAGAGTCTTTTACTAAATCCATTTTCTCTTTTATAGTATCTATATTCCAAGGTTTCACTGTTGGTATTCCCATACCATCTACATTTTTTATTGCCGCTGTAGCAGCTTTCATTACATCAGAATTTACTCCATCTCCAGTAAAAGCTAAGATTCCTTCTTTAGCACAAGCTGAAACTAAAATGTTATTATAAGTCATATCATTATACTTATCACCATAATGTAAATTAACTGCACCTACTGGTCCTGCAAAAAAAGGATATTTAAAGGTTTGTCCAAATATTTCTAATGTTGTATCAATCTTTTTATTTTCTGTTAAAGTATCCATATTAACACGAATTTCTTTCCACTTATCATAATTTCTTATGGCTGTATCTCCAATGCCTTTAGCACCTGGTCCCGGCATTTGATTTTTACACACCTTACCATTACATTCATTGCATGCTTTGCAATACTCTCCTATACAAGTTCTTGCATTTGCTAATACTTCTTTATAGTTCATAACTCCACACCTTTTCCTTATATTATACTGATTAATAATATATAATTATATACTATTAAGTTATTAACATAAAGTGTTATTAGTTATCTAAACTATTTATATACACTAATCCATTAAATATTAGGGAATAAAAATGCTATACATCAACTTCATTGATATATAGCGTTTTTAATGTAAAACTATGATAATTAACATTTATTTTAGTCTTTATAAAATTTCAAAACCTCTTCTAAGTATGGAATAGATGGTTGTGCACCTTTTCTTTGAACAGCTATTGATGAAACTTTATTTCCAAATACTACTGCATTTATTAAAGTTTCCTTGCTTATATTTTTAATATCTAATTTAGAGCTAAATCCTCCAATAAAACTATCTCCAGCTGCTGTAGTATCTATAGCCTCTACCTTAAAAGCTGGAACTAGTTCTGTGAAATCTTTACCTATAACTACAGCCCCTTTAGCCCCTAAAGTTATAATTGCATATTTTATTCCACTCTCTAAAAATACCTCTGATGCTTTTTGAGCATCTTCTACTGTATTAATCTTAACTCCTGTCAATACCTCAGCTTCTGTTTCATTTGGAATTATTATATCAATATATTTTAAAAGTTCCTTATCTATCTTTTTAGCTGGGGCAGGATTTAATATAGTTATCTTTCCAAAATCTTTAGCCTTTACAAATGCTTTTAATGTCATCTCCTCTGATGTTTCAAGTTGAGCTATTATTATATTACTTTTTTTAATTGCTTCCTCTGCAATGTTAATTTCTTTTTCTGTAAGTTTCTTATTTGAGCCTGACACAACTATAATTGAATTATCCCCTTCTTTATTAACAGTTATGAAAGCCATACCTGTAGATTCGACATCATCTTCAAATACATAGTCAACATTTATATTATCTTCTATTAACTTATCTTTAAGAATTACACCATTTTCATCATTTCCTATCTTTGAAATCATGTAAACTTCTGCTCCACATCTTTTAGCGGCAACTGCTTGATTTGCCCCTTTTCCTCCAGGTATCTTTTCAAGAGAATTAGCTAAAATTGTCTCACCAACTCTAGGTGTATTATTTACCCCTATAACTAAGTCCATATTCATACTTCCTAGTATGCAAACTTTATTCATAATTTTCTCCTTTATATCATTAGTTAATCTAAACTCTTCTTCATATATTTATTGTAAATAAATATTGCTTATAATTCCACTATTTATACTATTTTAATTAATATTAATTCTCTTTAGAAACTTATGGTACATAAAATATTTTCTACTTTTGATGAAGCTATTTTATATAAATAAAGGAGCCGTTACTTTTACGTAATAGCTCCAAAACTTATTATTTTTTATGTATTCAATATTTCATAAATATCAGACAACTCTACTTCAGTATTATATGTATCATTATCATATAATTTCATCTCGGAATTATGTATAATCTTATTTGGTAATAATATTGTAAATATGCTACCTTCATTCTCCTTACTATCTACCAAAACTTGTCCACCATGAAGGTTAACCATGGCTTTAACTATACTAAGGCCAATCCCACTACCTTCATTCATACGATTAAATGATTTATCGACTTGAACAAATCTATCAAATATAAACTCCTTACTATTATCATCTATCCCTATTCCTTCATCGATCACTTCAATTTTAACGACTTTACTTTCTACCACTACATTAACGTATATATTTTTATTTTCTTCAGAAAACTTTATCGCATTAGATAGTAAGTTAAGTATTGCTCTTTCAATCATTGAAGGGTCACATTTAATTATATGTTCTTCTATATTAGTATCGAATTGCACATTTATAGATTTTGACAAAGCATAATTAACAACTGATAACGTAACTTCTTCTACCAAAAACACTATATCATAATTTCCAAAATTAGCTTCCAAAATGCCCATATCTATTTTAGACACATCCATTATATTATTTATTAGTCTTAACATTCTTTTGCAATTTGTATGTAAACTCATATTATACTTTTTATAAATTGATTTGAAACTTGAACATTCATTATCAGCCGCTTTATCTAATAATTGGACAGTTGAATAAAAAATATTTAAAGGAGTTTTTAACTCATGAGACATATTTGCTATAAATTCACTTTTTTCTTTATCATAAATTTTAAGTTTTTCTAACTCTAACTCGGTTTTTATTTCCTCTGAAATATCCATATAAGATACAGCAATTTCTTTACTATCTCTAAATTCACTAATTAATTGTGCTGTACAATCAATAGTTTTATTTTCTTCTTCAATTTTTATAATTCCTCTCCAAACTCCAGTTTCATTTAATGCCTTAAGTATCTCATCTCTTTTACCACTCTCATACATTCTAGTTTTTAATATAGCATCAAAATAATTATTAGGTACATCATAGGTTCCAAAATAAAACTCTCTTACTTTTTTATTTGTATATAAAACTTTGCCTTCATCAGTGCATATAAACATACAGGTATGCTTATTATTATCTGTTAAATTGTAAAAGACACTTAAATTATTATTTAACACTTTATTTTTACTAATATATAAATATAATTCTATAAAGCTTCCTACAATTATAATACAAAAACATATATATGTTATAGCAACAGACATTAGTTTTACGTAAAATGATGGTGTTGTTATTCCATATATTGCATACATAGCTTTTAAGGCAAGCATAAATATACTTGAACTTAAAACAACATATAAATACTCTTTTTCCTTTAGTCCTGAAATAAATAACTTTACTGAAACCACGCTATATACTACAGTTAAGAACATATTATAAATTATGAAAAAGTTATTACTATTGTATATTATAGAACTATTATATTTATGTTCTATAATCCCAAGTAATAAAGTATATAATAAAACAAATATAATTGATGACTTTTTATTATTTACAATTACTGATCTCGCTTTAGATTTAGGCGAAATAGTAATAATAAGTAAAAACATTCTCAACAAGGATGTTGATACTACTATATAATTTGAAAGTTTTATTTCTTCATAATAAAAAGTAAGATAATCTATTTGTCCTAATAATATTCCTATAGCTAATGCCAAATACATTAATGATATAATAAATATATTATCTTTCTTTAACCTATTATATGATATTACACAGCTAATAAAGGCTAATAATGATAATATAATATTAAATGTTTTAATAAAGGTTAATGTTGATTCTAGATAAGTGAAGTCATTATTTTTATTAATCGTAATAGTGCCGATTAATATACTTAATATTATCACCGTAACTATAACTATACAGATAAAAAGTTTATTTTCTTTTTCTGCTAAGTATCTATTTTTCGAACTTTGTTTTAATACCATTCTCTCTACACCCTACTTTATATATTAAACTAATCTTACTTATTTTCTTTTTATTTACAAAGTTTCATACAACTTTTCTATTATATTACAATAATTTGTAATGTCAAGCAATATTTAAACTGTTAAATTGACTAAAAATAACCACTCATTAATAAGATTATTGAGTGGTTTAATTACTTTCATTAAATTTTTATATATTAAATCTTATTAATTAACTTTTCTATATATTTGTTAGCATCATAAGATAAATTTTCTTCATCTAAACTTACTAATTTTCCATCCTTTACAACAATTTTACCATTAGCTATTGTGTAATCCACAGAGTTTTTAAATCCAACAGTTCCTAAAATTGATTTTGGATCATATCCAGTTCCAACAAGCTCTATCCTATTTTTATTTATCATAAATAAATCTGCGGCTTTTCCTATTGATATTTCCCCAATATCATCCCTTCCTAAAACCTTTGCTCCACCTTTTGTAGCTAATTTTAATATGTCATACGCAGTTGGTGCATTATTACTTGCTTGTAATCTATGCAATAAATAACATACCCTTAGTTCCTCTAAAAGATTAGAACCATCATTACTAGCACTTCCATCTACAGCTAAACCCACTGGAATATCTAATTTAATCATATCAGGTATTCTTGCTATACCTGATGAAAGCTTCATATTGGATATAGGACAATGAGCTATACCAGTTCTTGTTTTAGATAATAGATTTAATTCTTCATCATTAAAGTGTATACCATGCGCAAACCATACATCTTCGCCTATCCAACCTAAGCTTTCCATATACTTTAATGGTCTCATATTAACCTTTTCTAAAGTAAATCTTTCTTCATCTTTTGTTTCAGCTAAATGAGTATGAAGCCTTACCCCTAATTTTCTCGCTAATTTTGCTGATTCTTTCATAAGCTCTGCTGTAACACTAAATGGAGAACAAGGAGCTAATGCTACTCTTCTCATGGAATACTCACTATTATCGTTATATTTTTTTACCACTCTTTCAGAATCATATAAGATCTTATCAATGCTTTGCACAACAGAGTCTGGAGGTAATCCTCCATCCTTTTTACTTAATGACATACTTCCTCTAGATGCGTGCATTCTTATTCCTAATAAACTTGCAGCATCAAATTGAGTATCTATTAATGTATCTTCAGCACTTTGTGGAAATACATAATGATGATCAAAGCATGTTGTACAACCACCTTTTAAAAATTCTCCCATCCCAACTAAGGAGCTATAATATATAACTTCACTATCTATCCCTTTCCATATCTCATATAAAGTACATAGCCAAGGAAATAACTCCATTTTCTGTACTTGTGGTAAGTTTCTTGTAAAGGTTTGATATAAATGGTGATGAGTATTTATAAGACCTGGATAAACATATAGATGTCTTCCATCTATAACTTCATCAGCATCATATATGTTATTATCTATACTTTTAATTACACCATTCTCAATAAAAATATTTATATTTTCAAAAACGTTTTCATTTTCATCACATGTAATAAGCGAATCAATATTCTTAATTAATATTGTATTAGCCATTTAATCACCCCTTCTCAGTACTATAATCCCTTTTTAAAATTTACCTATTATAATATAAAAATAAAAGTTCACTTTAATATCAACATATGATATTAAAATGAACTTTATGTTACTAAATATTTCTCTATTACTTTTCGTTGTTATTATATCTTTATACCGTTGTTTTTAATTTTCAAATAAATTGCTTATTCCACCAAGTATGCTTCCTTCGTCTTTAGTTCTTCCTGCTAACTGTGGAGCCGCTGATATAACTCTATCTGCAAGTTTACTAAATGGTAAACTTTGAATCCATACATCTCCTGGGCCTGTTAATGTAGCAAAGAATAACCCTTCACCACCAAAAACTGTATTTTTAATGCCACCTACAAATTGAATATCATAACTCACATTTTTAGTCATAGCCACTAAACATCCAGTATCTATTTTTAGGGTCTGTCCTGGCATTAATGTTCTTCTAACAATAGTACCTCCACCATGAATAAAAGCTAATCCATTACCTTCAAGCTTTTGAAGTATAAAACCTTCACCGCCAAAGAAACCTGCTCCAATCCTTTTAGTAAAAGCAATTCCTAAACTAATTCCCTTTGCACAACATAAGAATGCATCCTTTTGACAAATTAATGAACCTCCTAAGGCACCTATGTCCATTGGTAATATCTTTCCAGGATATGGTGCAGCAAAAGCAACACTTTCTCTACCATATCCTGAATTAGTGAAGGCTGTCATAAATAAGCTTTCACCTGTTATCACTCTCTTAGCAGCTCCTCCTAGCTTCCCAAAGAGCCCTCCGCTTTTACTCTTTTCGCTACCATCTCCAAATATAGTCTCCATAGTTATGCTATTATCCATCATCATCATTGCCCCTGCTTCAGCTACGACAGTTTCTTTCGGATCTAAAACTATTTCTACAAATTGCATCTCATTACCGTGAATCTTATAATCAATTTCATGTACCATTTAACTACTCCTTAACATAATTATTTACTGTAAAAGTACATATCTATGTATTTATATTCTACAATATAGTTCTTTAGCATTCTATATAATTATTTAATGTATCTAAATATCAATATTCAACTTCCATTATTTTAGAAAAACTCAAACCAATATATACTTTCTTATATTTATTTTTAAAAATACTTTTTTTCTACACTTTTTTTATATTATTTCATAGTATAAATTATAACTATTTTTTATAAAAATGTTTACTATATTTTAACTTAGGAGGAAATTAATATGTTTGATTATCGTGATACTTTAGGTGATGATTGTTGTGGTTGCTCAGATTGTTCAGATTTCTCTGACTTCTCAACTTATGACAACTATAATGATGAATGTAACAGTTGTGAGGATATACTAAATACTAACTTTGCTAGTGATTGTTCCAATAACTCTAACTTTAATGTTGATTTAAGAACTGAACTAATTATAAAAGAATCACCACAAACTATCTGTAATGTTTTACAAGAGCTTTGTAATCAAAAAATTAAAATTGATGGTTTTTCAATTCAAGCAATATGCAATCATTGCTCAATATTTAGATTTGTTGTAGGAGCTGATGATTGTCAAAAACTTACTGATATTCAAGTAGCTAAATCTATACTATCAACTCTTGATATTAGCTTTTTAGAAGATGCAATTTTCAAGGTAACTTCTGGAAGAAATTCAAGAGCTACTTTACCAAATCTTTATTGTGCATTACAAAGAAATGTAACTGTTAATGCTTCATATCCATCAACAACCGACGGTTTATATTTTCAAGCTGAGCCAATTGATGAAGCACTTAACACATTAAAAGTTTCAAATTGTGCTAAATGTACAAGGTAACTAAATTATATTAATGATAATATAATTTATAATTTTGTAGAAAGAAGCTAAATATATTAGCTTCTTTCTGCAATATTTAAAATAGATAATAGCTGACATCATAAATAAAGTTCCTTTAGTTAGCTCATTAGTTGAGCTCTCCCAATTTAGTAAAAAATCCTCCAATTATACTTTTATCAATAATTTTCATATTAATATTTATAATGAATAACATCGCTATACTCTTTATATATTTTTTTGTTTAATTCATCTCCACCATCAAGATTTGCACTATAAAATATAGGGGGTTTGCTAACTCCTTTATATATTAACTGTTGAGTTACCTCAGCCACAATTGAGTTGATGATAAGTGCACCAATTACAGTTGATGATGGAGCAACCTTCTGTTCTATTCCATCTATTTCAATACATGCGTCACCTATATCTCCATGATTATCTATTACGATATCAGAAATTTCATATAGATTTTTTCCTAATGGATGTCTTGACGATACTGTTTTAGAATATTCTACATTTGTAATACTGATAACCGCAATATTTCTTTTTTTAGCCTCCAATGCTAGCTCTATACTTACAGGATTTCTTCCTGATACCGAATGAACAACTAGTATATCCCCAGATTTTATTGGTACTTTTTCAAAAATATTAGTTCCATATCCAATAAGTCTTTCCATTTTACTTGTGAAAGTAATTGGAGAATTATCTAACATAAGAGATCTTTCAAATATTGGATTAAAAACTACCAACCCACCAGCCCTATAAAACACTTCTTCAGTTATAATTCCTGCATGAGTTGCTCCAAAAACAAATATAGATTTTTTATTTAAGATAGTATCTACAAACAAGTCTACAGCTTTATTCATATTTTCATTTTCTTCTTTTTCAACTATATCAATTATTTCTCTTATCTTATCAATATACTTAAATCTCATAATTCCACACCCTATCATATTAAATTTCAAGTAGAGGGACTTAGAAAACACACTAAGCCCTTTATTAAATATTTATGCTATATTCTTTTTATTTACAATAAAGTATCCTGAAGCTACTATAAAAAGTGCTATTATTAATACTGTACTGGAACTAATATCACTACCTGTTTGAGGAAGATTATCTCCTTTACTTGAATCACCATTACTATCTACAGTTTCATCAACATTTCCATCACCGCCTTCACTAGGCCCTCCATTCTCCTGATTATTCTCTTCATTACCTCCACCATTTCCTGGTTTTTCTGTTTCTCCTTCTAAATCTTTAATCTTATTAACAGCTTCCTCAAGTTTATTATAATTTACTACTAATATCTTATGGTTTTCTGACAGATTATTATATCTATCTACTAATGAATATACTAATTCCTTATGTTTTAATTCTATTTTTGCAGGAATTTTATCAATATCTTCTATTAGGCATTTAATCTCTTCTGTAATTGCTTCAACTGCTTCTGAATATGAACGCCCAATAACAGTTTTTATAGCAAATCTATATTCATTAGAATATTTAATATCTAAAGTTATTTCATATGAATTTCCTTCTTCATTTTTATCAATTCTTTTTGACCAATTTTGTCCAATTTTATTATCTATTTCATAGATTACATATTCCTTAGCATCTTTTACTCCAGTCCATGTTAATTTAATATTTCCATCTTTTGTTTCTGATAACATAAAATCTTCTACTTTATTAGGTGCAACATCTGTTCTTTCTATAGCATAAGAATCATATAGTGTATCAGAATTTAATAGATATGACTCTACCCTCAATTCATTACCACTAACTTTAATTCCGCTATATACCTGTTCATTAGGTTGTCCGGTTTTCTCAAAATACTGTAGCTGAGCATCTTGATGTTGATCATAATACTTAAATCCTGAAGTATTGTTTACTATATACATAGTCCCCTTTGGATTAGTTACTTTTCCATCTACTACTTTATCGTTAGTAACATGTCCATTATAGATTTGATGAGTTCTTGCATATATATGATCATGACCTTGAAGTACTAAATCTATTCCTAATTCATCTATTACAGGTTCTAACATAGGTTTAATTATTTCTACTATATCTTTATCCTTTATATGAGACGAAGTACTATACATAGGCTTGTGTAATACAACAATTCTCCACTTTTTATCTGTCGCTATCATATCTCTCTTTAACCAATCAATCTGTGGTTGAAACATTTCTGCTGATTCTGTCATCTCTGTATTTAACATAGCAAAGTGTACATCATTATAATCAAAAGAATAAACAGAATTATCAGGTGTTGCCATAACTCCACTTATAGTTGGTAAATTAAAGTGATTGTTAAAACCAGTATTATTTCTTCCTTCATGATTTCCAATTACAGGAGCTATTGGTAAATTTAATAATGACTTTTTAGCCTTTTCAAAATAATGAATCCATTCTTGTTCATTATTTGGTACATTTAAACCTGCATCAACCATATCTCCAGCCATTACAAGAAATTTCGAATCTTCGAACTTACTAATAGCAGCTTCTAAAGTTTCTGACCAAACATCATAATCTCCTTCATTTTTTCCTTGAGAATCAGTTAAGTATACAAATGAGAAGTCTCCTTGACTTGATGTAGTAAAGCTTCCAACCTCACTCCATGTAGTTCCATCTCCAACTTTATAAAAATATTTAGTTCCTGGCTTTAAATTATTAGCTATAACTTTATGACTTTCATAAACAACATTATCACCATTAAGCTTAACTCCTATAGTGGTACATATTCCATTAAAATTTGTAGCATTAGAAAAATCTGATTCTTCACCTTTTGCTTCAACAACTTGCACTACTGTTCCTTTTATATCTTTATCAGTATACCAAGCAAATCCCATAGAATTTTCAGTATCTCCATTTGGAGTCATTACAACTGTAAACGGATCTCCCGTTTTAATAGTATCTTCTACTTGCTCTTCATTGTTATAAAAATCTATTTTATCTAAATTAACTTTTGCTGATCCTCTTCTTGATTCAAAGACAAATTTAACTGAATCGCCTTTATTTAAGTCTATATTAATAGTTTTACCTTGATATTTATTTTCAGTTTCTGTCTCTGGGAAATATATATCTCTTACAATTTTATCATTTACATATAACACTAACTTTCCATCATTTTCAGCTGAATAATTTACTTCCATCTTTGTAGCTTCAGGTACATTAATAAACTCTACAAAGGATCCCTCACTATTAATACCTGTAATTGCCATTCCGTTTGAAGCATTTTCATCAAAATACTTATTAGCAGCTCCATTTACTGTAGCTGATTCTGCTTCAATAGCTTGGATGTATTCATCTTTAATTTTGGGAGTGTTTAATGCTCCGTAAATAATATTCCCTGTTGAGTCTAATGGATAATTTAAACCTAAAAGTTCTGACATTGTAGCAGCGAAATCTGTATTATATATTTTTTCAGTATATACTTCTCCCTTTTTAACTCCATTACCCCACATAAATGAACCTATATGTTGAGCTTCGTCCTCCAAACTATCATGTTGGCCTCTAGCTGTTAATCCCGTAACTGTTGGTCCATGGAAATGATACGGTGTTTTAGGTGAGACTATCAGGTCTGCAAATCCTTTGCTTACTCCCCTTGATTCTATCTCATTAGGAAGCATTACTTCTCCAATATAATTTTTAACCTTTAGAACTTCTAATATTTTGGTGTTCTTTTCTGCTATTATTTCATCATTAAACTCACCTACATAAGATATTTGGGCTTGTAAGCCTACTGTTACTATGGCTATATCTGTTCCCTCTGAAGGCACTGCTATTTGGCTTGGATGTAGAAATTCACACTTATAACCTTCACCTAAAGATTCAATAGCACTCATTAAATCTAATAATTTACTCTTTGTACTATCGTCACCCAAAGAATTTTGTGCTCCAAAGTTAGCCATACCATGATCTGCAGTTAAAACGAAACTCATTTTGTCATATATTCCAGCATCTTTGCAGGCTTGAATAAATTCTCCAAGCTTCGTATCCATTATTTCTAATCTGTCTAATATATTTTCTTTTCTACCTTCCTCTGTTTTAGCTATTGGTAATCCATAAGTTTCTACTTCATTATGACCCACACCATCTAAATCATCCATATATAAAGATATAAACCTTGGTAATTTATCTAATTTAATACCTCCAGCTTCTAATTCAGTTACTAATTTTATAGCTGTATCAAAACGAGCTACAGCATCAGAATATCCATTCGCACCTACATCAGCATTAACATATGGATTTAACTCATCTCCAATTATATTTCCTCTATCTTCAAAAGCAAATTGATTTATAGATATTGAGTTTAATCCTTGCCTCTTTACACTTTCAGCTAATGTCTCCGCCTCATTTCTTCTAGAGATAGGTTCTTGAATTACTTTATTTTGTCTTTTATCAAAATGTCTGTAGCTATTTCCAGTATATTTAGATGTAGTTCCTGAAGAAATAGCTGCTTGCATAGGATTTGTTATTGAAGGAATTCCTGTATAAGCATTAGAGAAATACACCCCTTCATTCTCTTTTATATTACTTAAAGTGGGAATTCTCCCTTGAGCCTCTGCTAATTCAACATAATAGTTTGCAAAACCATCCCAATTAATATATACAATAACATTTCCATCTGGTATTTCAGGTTTTACCACATAATTAACTGAAACAACTGAACTTGAGGTCTTTCCATCATAATTAGTAGCCTCTATTAGAATATCATTTTTCCCTTTTTTTAATGTTACGTCAGTAGAGAATTTATTACCTGTTACATCCACTTCAATTCCATTTACTTTAACTATTGATGAAATATTTACCGTTCCAGTTAAGTTAATTACTTCTTTGTATACTGTTAAGTTATTACTTGGATAAGTTATAGTTATAACAGGGGCTGATGATACTTGTTCAAATGTCCAAACTCTACCTTCGTTATTATTAGGAGGGTTTACTCCTAAAATACTGCAAATTGTAGGTACTATATCTTTAATAGATAAATCTCCTTTTACTCCACTTCCATTTTCAATATCATTACCTGATACTATGCAAAATACTTCTTTTAAATGTAAGTCATCGGTTCTATATACACCTGATCCTGCTGCTGAAAAAGATTTACCCTCAATAGGATTAATTAAATAATCACAATAGTCACTAGATAATCCTAAATCTTCATAATAATATATACTTTCAATATCTTTACCAATCTCACTTGTTTTATCATTTAAATACTCTAGTACTTTAGTCTTATCTTCTTCTGTTGCTGCATCAGTAAAGTAAAGTTGTGCATAAGCCATAATATATTGTTTTATAACTACAACTTTTGCATCTTCAGGGATTGCACCTCCACCACTCTCTACTGATTTTACACCTGTAGCAACTGTAATTTTACTTGCTAAATTAGATGTGGTTATCTTGCTTCCTATAGTATAAATCGGAGCTAAAGAATTTAGAATTATAGTTGTGTCCTCAAATTTACCTGTGTCTTTTAACGCTTGTACTACTTCACCTACTTTTGTATCTATAAGCCTAACTATATCATCTAACTTACTATTTATAGATGAGTCTGTTCCACCCCATCCAGCCATCTTTATATCATTAGAGTATGCAGTAATAAATTCAGGAGTATTCTCGCTATTAATAGCAGTAATGATATCATTTGCTATAGTATCAATTGAAACTAATTTATCCCCTCTTGAATATTCCTTTAAAATATAATCTTCATTTCCTGTTGAAAATACGCCTCTTCCATCAATTGTTTTATCAGCTACTTGCCAACCTGAAGCTAGTACTCTTATACCAGTATTATCTTCAATTAATTTTTCAAATATAGTTTGTGCTTCCATTTTAAATGATATATTCGTATCACTTATCACAGAATTAGTTGTTCCATCATAATATCTGTATAAAAATCTATTAGTGTCAGTAGCTGCTCCTGTTAATGCTACTGCTTGAGATCCACCATAAGCAGGAATAACGGTTTCTACTTCTCTTAATCTAGATCCATTAGCTATTAATGCTAGATTTGGTGTTTCAACACCTCTAGCTTTAATCTCTTCATACATACTATCTGATAAGCCATCTACAACAATATTTATAACTTTTCTCTGAACTATATCCTCTGCATAGGTAGGTTCCATTGGAATTATTGATAAAATCATAAATAATGCTACTACCAATGCAAAACTTCTCTTTATTCTCCTAAATACCTTCATAAATTTCCTCCTAAATATAATTAATTCACATAATAATTCTATATTTAGAATGTTAACCTCCCATTGTATTTGTGTTAAATCATGGGAGGTATTTTCAACATTTAGTTTTGCTATTAAATTTTACTTTTCTCTTTTCTTTTATTAATATTTTATATATTTAAAAGAAAAGTCTATATATTAATAATAAAGCAGTATAGTCTACTTTTATCAATAGATAGTAGTACTTCATCATTTTCAACATTTATTACTTCTTTATCCCATTCCATGTTATATGCTTCTATATTGCTTACCTTTTCTTTAAACTTCAAAGAAAGCTTAGAATCTTTTTTATTACTACAGTTGCCTACTATAACAGCATATTTATAATCCGAAATTCTATATACAGCTGCTTCACATTCATTAGGTATCCTTGTAATATATTTATTATCAATAAACTCTGCATCTTTTATATATTGATGTATATTCTTTCTAAAAGCTACTGAAGCTTTAGCATAAGTATGATACTCTCCAGCATCTTCTGTTAACCTTGTAGTTATACCAAGCCATAATATATTTCCTAAAACTATAGCCCTTTGCATATCCTTAAAGAATGCTTTATATTGTTTATCTTCATTCTCTTCCCAACCTCTTGGATTAACCATATTAACTTGAACAAACTCTGGAAATGTATACTTAAATACATTATAAAATTCGTCATAGTCTGCACCATTCCAAGTTAAATTTCCCCAAGTATAGCTCCCATATATGTCACCACAGTTTTCTGTCATTATATAGGATTTAGGATTATGCTTTCTAAGTCTTTTTAATAATTCTCTTAAAACATAGATATATCCATTATTAAACTCTCCAATATCTTCATGACTATGTTCTTGGTTATAACATGGTAATGGTTCTGCTGAAGCTAGTTGATCTAAATATATTCCATCACAACCATAAGCCTTAACTGTAAATTCAGCTGTGTCTAATAAATACTCTCTCCATAATTTATCGGATGGGCAGTTTACAGTAAATTTCTCTGGACCATAAATTTCATAAATAAATTCACCATTTTCATCTATTATACCCATCCTTTCTCCTACAGTCTTATGAAAATCTGATTTTACATCGAATATACGTGCATTTATATATAAAGTAGCAATTCCATCATGATCCCTTATATATTCAAGTCCTCTCTTAAATTCCATTGCTGATCCTAATTCCATATCTGGATAATACTCTGGATAAAAAGAATCAAAGCCTGTCCTATTCCAACTAGCTAAAAACATATGATTGGCTCCAAACTCTTTTCCTTTTTCAAATAAAGTTGGTATCTTATCAAATGTATTTTCTATCCTTCCACTTCTTTTAAAGTTGTAACATTGATTTAATGCAAATTGTTCCTTTAAATATTCTGGATTATGATCAAAATCTAAATATTTTCCAATATAATCTCTATATACCTTTGAACCATAGTGCCAATCTTTATCTGTAATAGCTAATACATATTCACCTGTATCATATATATCGTTAAATTTTATCTTCTTATACTTCCTAAATCCAAATCCCATCCATGGATTTTCAGTTGAACCGCTAGTTTCAGCAATTATACCTGTTACAGGAAACCTTTCATCATGACTTCCTATATATAAACCACTATTATCATCGTAATAGTACATCCAACTCATAGATGCTAACCCACAATAATTTATTTCTCTTCTATAAATATCATTATATTTAACACTACTAGCTCTCCAAAAATCTTTCTTATTTATTCCGTAACCTGTTACTGGGTTTAATGTTTTCTCTCCAGCATGATGAGGATATATTATTGAGTCATCTTCATAGCTTTCTCCTAAATATATACCTGAGATATGAGGCATTAAAATTTCTGTAATTTCTACTGTATTATCTAAATTCTCAATATTTGCCCTCATAACTAATTTATCTTCTATAGCTTTAATAATTAAATTACATTTAATGTCCTTATTAGAAAATTTACCATATTCAATAGTTAATTCATTTTCATTTCCCTGAATTTTGCCTTCTTGCGGGATTAACTCTGATTTAATATTATCAGCAGTTCCATAAAGAGTTATTATAGGTACATTGACTTCTTTTTTAATGTACTCATCATTAGAAATAATATTTTTAATACTAGTAAAATTATTGTATTTACTAGAAAATTCTGCTGTAAAAGTTTTGCCTCTTAAATTCATAGTACACCTCTAATTAATATCCATATTTAGTATAGTTATCTATTGCTTGTCCATTTATTTTTGAAGCATTTGGCATATGATTTGATATATATACACTTGGTTTAAGACCCATTTCTAATAATTTTTCTACAACAGTGCTTTGAATTGCCCACATTACATAACCAGCCGATATTCCACTGGCTGGGCAGATTTTTTGCTCAAATCCTTCAACATCTACTATTGTATCTCCATAATTACTACAATTATCTATATAATATTTACAAGCTTCAAATAACCTCTTTCCACTTGGATGCTCAGATTTTAATTTACTTGAATACTCTACAGTAGTTATAGCAACAGTTAAACAACCAATAGCATTACATTTCAAAGCCAAATCTATTGGAAAATGCTTATATCCTGATACAGAGCCTACCATTAATATATCCCCTGGTAAAATATTAGACCTTCCTATAACAAAATCAGCAAATCCTAGAATGCTATCATAACCTACTGCTCCCTTAGATTCAGATGGTCTATATCTTACTGGGTTATCAAGTTCACATGTTATTTTTATTGGTTTTAAAGCCATCATACCACCAGTTCTGCCTACCCCTTCAAACATAAGCATATGCCCTGTGTCCATTATGTGCCATGCAGCTCCTTTAGATAAACGTTTTGCTATCTCCTCAGATACTTCCACTATCTTCTCCTTTTGTGTTTTTTCAATATCTATCAAAACATTTTTCATGGCCTCAAAATATTTATCCATCAACATAAACTATACTCCTCCTCATATTTCTTCAAATTTTCATTTATTTCATTACTTTCAACATCTACTTCTATTTCATTGTATAAAACATATAACATAGCTCCTACTAAAGGGTTATATTTAGGATTAACATAATTCAAATTGCTACAATTTTTAGTCAACTCTTCTTTTAAAATATCTATAAACAAATTTCCTATCTTGCTAACTCCACCAATTAATGTAACCGGTAAACTTTCATTTCCTAATCTTTCATTAACAGCCTCAACTAACTTTACTAATTCTCTAGCAGCTTCTTTTAATATTCCTAGAGCATAAAAATCACCCTCTGATGCGGATTTAGAAACTACTTTGCAAAATTCAGCTACTTGCTCCCTATTAAATGTTTTAGAATAAATTATATCTCTCATGGCAAATTCATTTGATATATTAAACTTATTTAATGCTAGCTCTCTCATTTTGCTATCCTTTATTTCATTATCATAAAAATATGCAAGATGCTCTAAGCACATTAAACCTATGTGATAACCACTACCTTTATCTCCAACTAGGGGGCCCCATCCACCAGTAATAACCTTCTTATTTTCTTTAGATACTCCTACAGCAAAGGACCCTGTACCACTTAAAACTACAATTCCATGCGCTTTTCCTAGTGCTCCATAAAAGGCGTTGTCTATATCCGATAAACACTCTATATCATTTACTTCTAATTTAGATTTCACTTCATTAATACACGCTTCAAAACCAGGTATAAATAATTTAATTTTAGTTATTTCGTCAAGTGATGTTTTAGATATTTTTAAGCATTCATCTATACCACTTATAACATTATTTATAGCAATATCTTCATCTAAAAACTTGGCATTAGCACCTCCTTTTTGACAATACGCTAAAGTTTCTCCTATCTCATTAAAAACAAGAAAATCTGTTTTTGTTCCGCCTCCATCACAAACTAAAAATTTTCTCATCTCATATCTCCTCTTATTTTCTACTAATAATAAATTTGGGAAGGTTAACCCATCCCAAATTTATTATTGCTATTTATTTTGATTACTTATTTAATATTTCTTTAGCTTGTTCATCTACACGTTTTGCGAATTCATCTGGAGTAATAACTCCTGCCCATAAAGATTCACATTCTTTTTCAAACATAGTTTGGAATGCTGCTCCATTTATATTCACAGGGTATGGAACTGCATTTTCTAAAGATTGTACAAAGTATTTATTGTATGGTTTTTCATTAATAAATGCTGTTGTATCAACAAGATTTGATGCAGGTAAACCGAATTTCATATCTAAAGCTATTTGTTGTCCTTCTTTACCTGATAAGAATTCTACAACTCTCCAAGATAATTCTGGATTGGCAGCTTTACTTGGAATTGTCCAAGTATTTACAAATGAAGATGATTGGCTAACTCCATTTACTGTTGGGAAAGGCAATACTGTATACTCAGTATTATTAGCATCAAAAGTTGCACTTGTAGAAAGTGCTCCTACTTGAATAGCTACTTTATTTGCCATAAATGGTGCAAATTCATTATCACCAAATTGTGCAGCTTGTGCAGCTGTTGGACAAACTTTATAAGTATTAGTTAAATCATACATAAATTGTATTGCTTCTTTAGAGTTCCCATCAGTTGATAAAACACTTGATTTACCATCTTCAGAATATAATTTACCACCAAAAGCAGCCATTAAAGCAAAGGTTTGATCACTGTAATTTTTCCAGTAATAACCCCATTGAGCATCTGCTCCTGATCCTTTAGTAAGTTTTTTAACTATTTCAAGGAATTCATCCATTGTCCAGTTGTCCTTTGGAATTTCTATTCCAGCATCAGCAAACATCTTAGTGTTTAAATACATAACCTTTGGAGTTACATCACGTCCAGCTGCATACATCTTTCCATCAACAGTAAGCGCTTCCTTAACTACTGGATAAAGAGCATCTTTATATTCTTGGCTTGCCAAGTCATCTAAAGGCATTATCATATCTGATAGTGCATAACGAGGTACTTGGTCCATAGCTAACATCATAACATCTGGGATTTCTCCTCCTGCAAGCTTTGTTACCATTGTATTAGCATAATCACTTGGTACAGTTATAAATTCTAATTTAATATCTGGATTTTCTGCTTCGAAAGTTTCCTCCATTTTTTGTAGATGAGCAAATTTTGTTATATCCCACCATGTATATACTTTTAAGGTTGTTGGTTCAGTTTGCCCTTGCTTGTCTCCCTCAGTTTTTTCTGGTTCTGCCTTTTCTCCACTGTTACAACTTACAAGACCAATAGTCATTACCATAGCTAGTAAAAGCATCAATGATTTTTTTAATAGGTTTTTCATCTCAAATCCCCCCGAAAATTTATATTTATATATTATTTAAGAACTAAAATTAATTGCTCTTAACATAATCAAATTTAAACCTTTTACTTTCCACCAAAACCTGAATTTACAGTAGAAGCCATAAAATACTTTTGGAACACAATGAATACTATTACTATAGGAATAATACTTAATGTAGCTCCTGATAAAAGCACTGCCCAATTTGTTTCCCATTCTTTTAAATACTTTAGTCCCACTGTAATAGGCAACTTATCATAATCATTTATAACAAGCATTGGCCATAAGAATGAGTTCCAAACATTTCTAAAAGATAATATAGCTGTTGTAGCTATCGCTGGCTTTGCATTAGGTAATATAATTTTGAAAAATACTCCTATTTTCGAGCAACCATCTATAATAGCTGCATTTTCAAGATCCTTTGGAATGCTTAAGAAATACTGCCTAAAAAAGAATATATTGAATGCATTTGAAGCCGTAAACATACTTGATAGGAATAGTGCTGTAAATGTATTATACAAGTGCATTTCCGTAACTATCTTATAATTTGGGATCAAGGTAACGTGGCTAGGTATCATCATTGTTGCAATAAATGCAAAGAATAATATATTTTTCCCCTTAAATTCAATTCTTGTTATAGCATAAGCACATAAAGAAGCAACTGCAATCATAGCAATCGGAATAGTAATTGATAAGAAAATTGAATTTATCATCATCTTACCGAAGGGCAGAACTTCCATAAGTCTAGCATAATTTTGAGTAGTAAATTCAGTTGGAATAATACTTAATGGATTTTCTGCATATAGTTGCTGAACTGGTTTAAAGGATGACATAACAGCCCAAATAAATGGATATATCATAATTAAACTTAGTATAATCATAAAGGTATGATAAGCTACTTTGCTTACAGTTTTTTTCTTTTTAACTCCAATTTGCAACATACTATTCCCCTCCTTGTTCATTTCTAAACCTATATTGAATTAATGTAATAACCATAATTACAGCAAAGAATATCCATGCAATTGCAGATGCATACCCCATATTGTAATTTCTAAATCCTTCTTCATAGATGTAGTACATAATTGTACTTGTTGATCCTAATGGCCCTCCACTAGTCATAATAAATATAGATTCAAACATATTAAATGCTTCTATAACTAGCAATATAATTACAACAAAAGTTGTATTTGAAAGCATTGGTACTGTTATTTTAAAGAATCTTTGAATACCAGTAGCTCCATCTACCTCCGCTGACTCGTATAAACTTTCAGGAATAGTTTGTAATCCTGCTAAAAACATAATCATATAATAACCACTCATCTGCCACACACGCATAATAATTAATGCCATCTTACTTGAATCTGCACTATTTAGCCACATTGGCGGATTATTAAATCCTATAGCAGTAAGAAAATTATTAATAAGCCCTATATCGGGGTTAAATATCCATAGCCATACCATACTAACAGCAATTGTTGATGTTATACTTGGTAAAAATAATGCTACTCTATAAGCTTTGGTAAGTTTTCCTGCTTTTTTGTTTATTAAAAGAGCTAAGAGTAATGATATAACTAATACAATTGGAACTAGGAAAACAACAAAATATAATGTATTTCCAAAATACTTATAAAAATACTCGTCTTTTGTAAACGCTTTAATGTAATTTGCAAATCCTATAAACTTTGGTTCTGTCATTAAGTCATAATCTGTCAATGATAAATAAAACGAATAGATTATTGACCCAAAAGTGAATATCGAAAATCCTATTAACGCTGGTGATACAAATAACCATCCAGTTAATGATTGCTTAGTTTTTAAGGTCATGTGATTTTTTTTAGGCTTTTTTACATCCACCTTAGGAGTTATCTCAGCTTTCATATTCTTTTACACCTTTCCAATTAGAAGCCATATGAACTGCCCTAATTTATCTTTTTAATTATTTAAATTATAAAAACTAATATTAATATAATGTAGTGAATTATTTGATCCACATATAAAGCGTATTTATCACCTAAATATTTAGGTGATATACCTCGTGCTTTAATATAGTCAATAGGAAAGTGGGTTATGGCAACTAATGCTAATTGTTCTACACTTACTACATATTCCATTAAATACCCAATAACCATAATTCCACATGCATATAAAATTGAATGTACAAATAACACATAATTATCTTTTCCCTTATCTTTGGCTAAATGTGCTGTTTGAAACAAGTAATCTCCTGTCGCATGAGCCATTAAAACAAATAATATATCTTTAATACCTAATCCCACCTCTCTTAATTCTTTAATCTATTATTACTTACAATTTTTATATCCAATACATATGGCTCGTATTATTCTCTCTGATACATCTTTAATAAGATTTGTTGAATTATTAATACTTTCTTTCAATGTCATAGGTCTATTATTGATGCTAAAAATACTATCAAAACCATATTTATAAAGTTCTTTATATCCATCTCCTATACTCCCGCAAATAGCTATTACTGGTATATTGTATTTTTTAGCTACTTTCGCTACTCCATAAGGGGTCTTCCCAAATTTAGTCTGATAATCTATTCTTCCTTCGCCTGTAAATACTATGTCAGCACTTTTTAACACCTCTTCTAATTTTGTTTCCTTTATAATTAAATCTACTCCTTTTTCTAATTTTCCTCCTATTGCTAAGAGAGCCGCTCCAGTACCTCCTGCTGCACCTGCACCCTTAATATTTGATACATCAACTCCAAATTCTTCTTCAATTATTCTAGAATAATGTTTCAATGAATCATCTAAAATCTTTATATCCTCTTCCTTTGCTCCTTTTTGTGGCCCAAATACATTTGATGCACCATTAACTCCACACAATATGTTATCAACATCACATGCTATCTTTATATTGCATTTTAAAATTTCACTATTAAAGTTGCTTCTATCTATATGATGAAGCTGATTTAATGCTTGTCCCCCCTCGGGTATATCCCTTCCATCTTTATTTAAAAATCTAATTCCTAAAGCTCGAAGCATTCCAGCTCCCCCGTCATTCGTTGCACTTCCACCAATTCCAATAATTAAATTTCTACAACCTCTTGCTATCGCATCATTTATTATTTGACCAGCTCCATATGTTGATGTAATTAAAGGATTTAATTCATCTTTTCTTAGCAAATTTAATCCTGAAGCTGCTGCCAATTCTATAATTGCAGTCTTTCCATCACCAAGAATTCCATAAAATGAATCTATTTCCCTTAATAATGGATCGCATACTTTCAATTTAATTGTTCTTCCACCTGTTGCATCAATAAAAGCTTGTACAGTTCCTTCTCCCCCATCAGCCATTGGAATCTTTATTATTTCAATATCTTTACTATAAATAGATATTCCTTCAGCTATAGAATTTGCTACTTCCGAAGCATTTAAGCTTCCTTTGTATGAATCAGGAGCAATTACTACTTTCATATGTTCACCACCTATTCTGTTAAATATTCCTTACTTATATAGTAAACATTTACAACAAGTGGAACAATGTGCACTCTTAACAACAATAAAAATTCAATTTAGCAATTTATTGTTTAGCGTGCACAATTTTTACTTATATTTTATATTTTTTAAATTATTTTCTACGCATTTCTATTATTTTTTTCATCGTTAATTAAAATAGCTAAAAAAACTTTAGTGCATTCATATGGCTTACTTAAATCAATTCCATATAATGATTTAAACTTATTTAATCTATATAAAACAGTGTTTCTGTGAATATACATAGCTTTAGCTGTTTGTCCAACTAACATATTATTCATAAAATACATCTTTACTGTTTTCATCATTTCTTCAGATAATTTATTATGTCCTTCAAATAGTTGTAGAAAATTATTTTCTATATATATATTTTTAGTAGTCTTTGAAATTCCTTTTACAAGCAATCTTAAATCATAATCTCTTACTTTTATTACCTTTTTATCTCTGTATGGATCTTCTATAGACTCTACTAAGCAAATCTGAGAATATACTTTTTCATAATCTATAATCTTCTTACACTTTTCACCTATTATAAAAGTATAATTTGATATATTATTTTGATTTAATTCATCAATTAATAAATCAATATATCTAGATATGTCTATATTTTGTTGTATTAGCAATATTATTTTTTTATTATTTAAATTTATTATCTCAATATCTAAATTTCTAAGTGTTGTAGTAAATAAGCTCTCAGTTACATGGTATACGTTTTCTTTTGGATCATCACATTTAAAAACAATCATTTTACGTATAGATTCTATATTTATTTCTAATAATTTAGCTCTTGAATAATATGTTTCTATATCTTGAATATCTATACCCTGAATTATGTCCTTAAAATAGTTAATCTTTTTATTCTTTTTAACTTTTTGTGAGTGTTCTTCATCCATCTCTCCTACTATTAATTCAACTAATTCTTTTATTAATGGTGCATATGGAAGTACTTCTTGAGCTGTTCCAGTTATTCCAACTACACCAATTACATTGTTATGGTATGTAATTGGTATATTTACTCCCTCTTTACAACCTCTATACATATGTTTATTACTATCTGTTATAATTACATTTCTATTACTGTTAGCACTTATTCTCGCTGCTTCATGATAAGTATTCTCTCTTTTTTTATTACTTGATGCAATTATTATTCCGTCTACCCCTATAATATTTATATCTTTTGTAAAAATTGATGTTAATCTATTTATTATTCTTATAGCCAAATTATAATTTAACATTTATATCCCCCTATACTAAATATTAATTATATTTAAAGAATAATATATTTCTCAAAATTTTACAAATATTTAAAATATATACATAGTTAATTTTAATACTAATTTACTGTGACTATTTAAAAAGATTATTTTCTTAATCTAAGGCTTATTTAATATACGTTTAATCCTTCTACTGTGTTATAATAATATAAAACTTATGAGAAAACGGAAGGTACAATACATGAACTTTAAAGATTTAGGAATTAGTAACGACATAGAAAATATATTAAATAAATCTGGAATTAAAACTCCAACGCCAATTCAACAGGATAGTATAATACATATTTTAAATAATGAAGATGTTATAGCAGAAGCTCAAACTGGTACAGGAAAAACCTTAGCCTTTTTATTACCTATATTTGAAAATATATCATTAAGCTCTAATGGTATTCAGGCTTTAATAATCTCTCCTACAAGAGAACTTGCAATTCAAATAACTGAGGAAGCTAATAAATTAAGCCTTGCTAAAGATATCGGTATTTTATCTATGTATGGCGGTAAGGATATTGGCTCACAAATGAAAAAGCTTAAAGGAAATATAAGACTTATAATTGCAACTCCAGGAAGACTTTTAGATCATCTTAAAAGAAAAACTGTAAATTTAAGTACTTTAAGAACTATAGTATTAGATGAAGCAGATCAAATACTTTTAATGGGATTTAAAAATGAAATTGATATTATAATGAAGGAAACTCCTAAAAAGAAACAAACTTTATGCTTCTCTGCAACTATGGATTCTTCAGTAAAAAAACTTGCTTATAGGTATATGCAAGATCCTGTGGTTATAAGTGTAAAAAAAGAAGAAGTAACTTTAACTAATATCAAGCAAGAAGTTGTTGAAACAATTGATAGAGAAAAAAGAGAAGCTTTATGCAAAGCTTTGGACCAAGACAATCCTTTTATGGCAATAATATTCTGCAGAACAAAAAGAAGAGCTGATGAGCTAGAGCTTGTTATGCACAGACGTGGATATAACTGCAAGGTAATTCATAGTGATATTCAACAATCTAAAAGAGAAAGAATCATGAAATCTTTCAGAAATGCAGATATTCAATATTTAATTGCAACAGATGTAGCATCTCGTGGTTTAGATATTAGCGGCGCTAGTCATATTTACAACTATGATATCCCTGAAGCTGTTGAAACTTATATTCATCGTATTGGTAGAACCGGAAGGGCTGGAAATGTAGGTTATACTTGTCTTTTTGTAGATCCTAAGGATTCTAAAATGCTTTCTAATATTGAAAATGAAATTAAGTTTAAAATCCCTAGAAGAGAGTTAAAATAAATTGTTTGCTACTCTCATTAATAGAAATGATGTCTTTGGCAAGGGAACTATGTCACTTTATTTCAGAGAAATATTCAGCAATTTGAAGATATATATTTTCTTATACAAATATAAATGCCGACCTCATATAAATATCTGTGGTCGGCATATTTCTATACACTTCAAGTATATATTTCTTTAATAAATTCTCTTTATTCGTCCTTCTTTTCTATCCTTACCTTTTGGTAATTCACAATCATAATATCCAAGAGCAATATGATATGTTGGAGTATATCCTTCTTTTAATCCCCATTCCTTTAAAATATCTTTACCATACTCCCCTTCAAAAGTTTTATCAGCTCGTCCAACCATGCAAGAACCAATTCCTAATGAATGTGCTGCTATCATAATATTTTGTGCTACAACAGCACAGTCACCATCTGTATATAGATAGTTATTAGGTGCAAATAATGTTATAACTGTTGGGGCTCCATAAAAGGCACTTTTAATATTTCTATCATCTGCAATACTAGGCTGTTCTTTAGATACTCCTAATTTAGCATTTTTAGGAACACTTTCATAAAAAGCTCCACGATTAATCTTTCCAAGTATTTCATTAACCTTTTCATTTTGTGACACTACAACTAATGCAGATTGCCTACCTCCAGCATTAGGCGCATAAATAGAAGCTTCTAAAATTTCGTTTAATTTATTTTCCTCTATTTGCTTTTTTAAATATTTACGTATTGAACGTCTTTCCTTTATACACTTAATTACTTCATTCATTTATCTTCTTCCCCTTATTTTTTAAATTCGATAGTTATTAATAGTTGCATGCACTCCTAACTGTCATTATAATATCATTAGGTGTAAAAGCTTGGAAGTAGGCACTTTTATGTTCGCTACGCACCTTTTGGTAGGAATTAATATTTTACTTACTTTGGAGGGGAAATTTTATGAAGACAAAAAAAGAGCTACCACTTTGCCCAGTTGCAACAACTGTTGCACTTATAGATAGTAAATGGAAGCTTTTAATATTAAGAGATCTTTTAGCTGATACTAGACGATATAGCGATTTTCAAAAAAGCATACCAGAGATCAGCCAAAAAGTATTAACTCAATCCTTAAAATCTATGGTTGAAGATGGGATTGTAATTAGAATTGCATATCCAGAGGTACCACCTAGAGTTGAATATAGTTTAAGTGACCTTGGAAATTCATTAAGACCTGTCATTAATGTAATGGAGGCTTGGGGAAAAGACTATCAAGCTAATTATTATAATAAAGATTAAAGATGCACCTGAAATGTCAGATAATTTTTCTAACACTTTAGGTGCAACTTATCTTAATATTATTTTAAAGTTAATAGTTTTTATATTAGACCATGTTAGACACTTTTGTTGATATATGCCACTTGCACAGGTATATAATGAACTAGTATTTAGAATTTCATTAGTAAGTATAATATATCAACATTTTAGTCTAACAGGATCTTATATTAATATTGATACTCCATTTTCTTAAAGAAATCTATCTTCGGTTCAAGAAATTTAAAGTTGTGATTTTCACCATCTTTAAAATAGAAATTAATAGGTTCAAATATATTATCCCAGTTCCATATTTCATCATCAATATTTAGATACTCCTTAAACATTTCACACCCTTCTGGTGCAATAGGATGAATTAGTATAGCTATAACTTTACAAGCATATAAGCAATCAGCTACTACTTGTATTTTTAATTCATCATCTTTTATATTGTTAGTCCAATATTTATTCATCTCTCTTATATACTCATCTAGAACGTATGCTATTCTATGGAAGTCTTGATTATACATATGTCTTTCGTATTCAAAAACTGCTTTTTCTGCTAAATCTTTTATCTTTTGGCTTACTTCTACTGTTGTAATATTTTTATTTAAACTTTGTAATGTATAGAAGCATGAACGTATAAGCCTATTAAATACATTTGTTAAAAGGTTTCCTTCTTTTAATACTGGATCTACTCCTACCTTTTCTTCTTCTTTCATATAAACTTGAGGTTTAAATCCAACGCTCTTTGATGATAATCCTAAGCTCATAAAATGCATACGTAATTGATCTTTAGTATAATACTTTAACAATTCATCTGCCATTGGAGGCTTTATCTCTGAACTACTACTTGCTTTTTTATCCATAAATAAAATATGTTTATTAGAAACTATATGCGGTAGATTTAATTTACTAACATCTACCTTTTCACCTTTAGCTAATCTTAAGCCTATTAACATAGCCATTTCTGCAATTGAGTAAAAATAGATATTATCCTCACCTATAAATTGATAAACTATTGACTCTTCAGATTCCCACCAATTACTCCATTCTTCTGGATTTTCTCCTTTTGACTCTAAATAAGTTTTTAAAAATGATATTGGCGCCCATAAAGATTCTGGCCATACCCAGAATGTTAAATCTTTTAAATCGTCCTTATCCGGAACTGGTACTCCCCATGAAATATTTCCTGATAATCTAAAAGGTACTAAAGTCTTACCACTTGTATAGTTAATGCTTAAACTTTCTAATACTTCCTTAGCCTTATCTCTATCTTCTAAATGTTCAAAAACAAAAGTTATTGAAGACTTCTTCTCTTCATCTATAACTTCATGGTTAGGTAACTTAGCTTCTAACTCAACTAAATCATCAATATATTTTCTTGGAACATAAATTAATGGCTTCTTTAAAAATTCATCTATAGCTTTTAGTTCATATTTCCTTCTGTTAGTGCTCCTCTTTAAAAACTCATTAAGCTCCTTCATAATATCCATCGAATCCTCTAATGTAAAGTACCAGTTATCCACGCTTTTTAATATTGGTTTCTTACCTGATAATGTACTCACAGGATTAATTAATTCTGATGCCATATATTGATGTCCTAATGAACATTCCTCTGCATAAGCTTTATCAGAGTTACAACCAGCAATCGGACACTTCCCAACTACTTGTCTTCCATTAAGAAATGTGTTCTTATCTTCATCATAGAATTGTAATGCTGACATCTTTTTTATATAGCCATTTTCAAATAAAGTATTAAATATTTCTTCTGATACTTCCTTATGAACTTCTCCACTTCTTCCAATAGCTGAAGCTCCAAAAATATTTAAACTTATATTGTAAGTATCTAAAGTTTCCTTTTGGCTTAAATGATTTTCTCTAACATAATCCTCTATACTATTTTCATAGCCATCTTCCTTTAATTTTCTGTAGCTTTCAAGAATTGGTGAACCATAACAATCTGTACCCGAAATAAAAATTACATTTTCTTTTCCTATTCTATCCCTTAAAAATCTTGCAAATATATCTGCATGGACAAACATTCCTCCAACATGACCAAAATGAAGATTTTTATTTCCATAAGGCATTCCAGCAGTAATTACAGCTTTTTTGGGGAATACTGGTCTTTCATTTCTCTCTAATCTTTTACTTATCATAACAATCTCTCCTCTAAGATTTTTTTAACGTCAAAAAAGCCCCTGTAGAACATAAATTCCACAGGGGCGAAAATTCAATTCCGCGGTACCACCCTTTTTCTTAAAATGTCACCATTTTAAGCTCATCAAGTACACCATCTTCCTAAAAGGTCAAATCATACTTTAGTTCTGTAACGTGAACAAACGTCATATCATCACCTATAATTAATTTATAAGATCCCATATGCAGCTCCAAGCCTTGTTTCATTATGATCTCATAATTTCCTCACACCAACCGAAAACTCTCTGTATATACCTTCATAACTACTCTTCTCTTCATAGCCTTTATTTGTCATAATTATATAGCTTAAAACATTAAGTGTCAATTATATAAATTAATAATTTATAAACTTATATTTATATTTATTATATGTATTTATATTTATTTTAATCAACTTTCTAGTTATTTACTAAACCATTCATTAGGAGATTGATTAAAGTAATGAGGTGAAAATTCTATAACTTTATACTCCTGTATCCCATAAACTTTTAATGGCTCATTCGCTAAATAGTATTCTATTTTTTCACAGGACTCTGCTTTCATAACAAATAATCCTCCACTCATATCTTCCTTAAGACCAGATGTTAATATTAACCCTTCATTCATTGCTTTTTTGGAATATGCCATATGCTCTTTCATAACATTATCATTCATTAAATCTGCATTTATTATTGTACCTTCTACTATAAAATATCTCATTTTTTCGTAACCTCCCTAAATTAAGCAATATTTTAACTCTTCATTTTAGTTAACAAATACAAGTCTTTCTCTTGCGCCCTACTCTATTCATAGCAATTACTTTTTGGATATATTCTTCAGCAACTGGTACTTTGCAACTAGTAGTTCCAAGTGATACATTAACTTTCCCTATATTTTTAGCAACTTCTAACGCTCTTTCATTTAATTCTTTTATATATGACCCCACACTTATTACAAAACTATTCATATTATATCTCACTTTATTTTTATTATTATGTATATCTGTTTCAATAATATTTAAAAGTTCTCTTATTTCATCCATATCAATTAAGTTATTTTCGGTAATTGATATATAATTAGACATTGTGCTCCATCCACAAGATTCAATTATTTCATCATCTGATTTTATCCATTTTCTTGCAAGCTCAAGTGCAAACTTACTTTCAGCTGCGACATTTGAAACTATAGATACTGCGATAGCATTACAATATGCCTTTTCTAACCAACCTTCTACCTCAGCTTTTGTCATACTTTTAGGATTTATAGATAATCCTGCTAAATACATAGCATCATAATTACCTGTATTGTATAATTCCCTTGCTAAAATATCATTTTTCTTAACATACTTAACTAACTTTTTCAGATCCCCTATTTTAGTTCCGTAAAATGGCTCCTGAATTCCATGCTTCATTAATACCTTTTTTATTTGATCTGAGCCTAATTCCTTTAATTTATCCATCATTGTCTCTAAATCAACATTTATAGTATCAAATTTCTTTTTATTCTCATTATTCATCTCTAGTTTTTTAATAATTCATACCTCCTTAACTATTATTTTATAGATAAATAATAGCATAAATTAAGAAAAGGCATATAATAAATCTTTATTATTTATATATACTATCTTTTTTAATTCATTTCTGGCTCATCTTTATACACACTGATATCCATTTAATCTTTTCATCAATTATTGGTTAAAATAAGATAAGTATTAAATCTTTTAGATAAAGGAGGTATTTTAAATGGATTTTTTATATAGTCAAGAAACACTTACAGCCATTGATTGGGCACTTCGTGCTATTATTGCTTTTTTATTATTGTTGACTGTTGCAAAACTATTAGGCCAACGTTCCCTTTCTCAATTAAGATTACTAGATTTTGCTATTACTTTAGTAATTGGTAATATTATTGCCCATCCGTTATCTGATGAAAAACTTGGATTAGAAGGCTCTATAATTACAACATTTATATTAGTTATCCTTTATCTTTGTGGAGTATTCATCACTATTAAATTCCCCTGTATTTCCAGATTTATTAATAACTCTCCAATTACAATTATTCAAAATGGTGAAATCCTTTATAATAGATTAAAAAAGGCAAGAATATCAATTGACGTTTTATTAGAAGAATTACGTAAAGAAAAAGTAGATGACCTAAAAAAGGTATCCTTAGCCATTTGGGAACCCAATGGTAAATTTTCTGTTTTTTTATACCCAGAATATGAACCAATTACGCCTTCATCTTTGCATACTAAAATGGAACCTTTTGATTTCCCAAGAACAATTATTAAAGAAGGAAAATTAAATTTCAATGAGATAAAAGAACTTCATAAAGATGAAGATTGGGTTGTTTCCAAATTAAAAAATTCATATAACACCGATGTAAAAAACGTTTTGCTTGCCACACTTGATAATAAAGATAACCTAAAAATTTTTTTATATAAGTAATCAATTGAGGTTTAAAAATATCTATTTATATACAAATTGGTTTAAACCTCTTTTACTTTTTGTACTTAGTATAATAGAAATTTATCAACTTTATCTTATTACCATAATCTAATAATATATTAAAATTTCAAAATATACTATTCGATAATATAGGCACTAACAATTTCACCATAGTAAGCTGTGTGAAAATCTCTATTAGCCCCATGGAATGAGCTTTCTACATCTTGTGGATAAAATCTGCTTTTATTTTCTTCTGTAATCCCATTCTCGTTTTGTTTTTGTTTATATATAACCTTACATTCAAGTGTTAGTGGAAGTTCTTTTATTCCTGGAACGGAAATAATATTAGGTGATTCAAGCGACAAGTTAAGTTCATTAATTTTATCAGTTACATGACCAGATTTTGTGCCACAGGTTCCTAATATTTTTCTGTCAAACTCACCAATTGGTATATTTATAGTGAATTCAGGGTTCTTTTCAAGTTGGTGCTTCGTGAAACGATTCTCTCTTACAAAAACTGTGAAAATCATCTTTCCCCATTCAATTCCTAAAGTTCCCCATGAAATAGTCATTGAATTAACTTTATCTCCTGCTTTTGTTGTTATCAAAACGCCTGTTTTAATAGATTTCATAATTTCATTTGCATAATCAAATACTTCTATTTCTTTTTTCATAATACCATCCTCCTTGAAAATTTCTTATCTCTATGATAAATTAATATAATATTATTAACAAGTATGTACTTTTTAGTTAGATACTATCAAAAAGGAGAGTAAGGTATGGATAATGATGTTAATGTTAAACCATTTGCTTATGCAATGTCTTTAATTGAAGGTAAATGGAAAATGCACATATTATTTTGGCTTTGGAAAAAACAAATTCTTAGATATGGTGAATTAAAACGTTCACTTGAGACAATTACTCACAAAATGCTTAGTACACAGTTGAAAGAATTAGAAGCAGATAATTTAATTATCCGCAAAGAATATCCTCAAGTCCCTCCAAAAGTAGAATACTCACTATCCGAAAGAGGATTAACAATTATGCCTGTTCTACAATGTTTGTGTGAATGGGGTAATAATCATATCGATGATTAATATTATTTAGGCTTTTATTACGATAATGCTACATCCAATATCATCATAATCACAAAACCTACAGCAAAGCCAATTGTACTTATATTTGAATGATTTCCAATAGATGCTTCTGGAATTAATTCTTCTACTACAACATAAATCATAGCTCCTGCTGCAAAAGAAAGAAGATAAGGCATTACAGGTGTAAGAACGCTTGAGAAGACAATTGTTAAAATTGCACCTATAGGTTCAACCACTCCAGATAAAAAACCACTTAAAAATGATTTCCCCTTGCTCATTCCTTCCCCTCTTAAAGGCATTGATATTATAGCTCCCTCCGGGAAATTTTGAATTGCGATACCTATTGAAAGAGCAAATGCTCCTGCAAGAGTTATCGCCGCTCCATTATTCATAACACCTGCAAAAACAATCCCTACTGCCATTCCTTCTGGAATATTGTGAAGAACAACAGCCAATACAAGCATAGTTGTTTTTCTTAACTTTTCACTTTTTACACCTTCAGGTTTATCATTATCCAAATGAAGATGAGGAATAATTTTATCTAAAATAAGCATAAATACTATCCCTATTAAAACTCCAACTGCTGCCGGGAAAAAAGCAAACTTCCCCAGATTCTTACTCATATCTATTGCTGGTATAATTAATGACCATATAGACGCAGCAATCATTACTCCTGATGCAAATCCTAGGAGTCCTTTATTTACTAATTCATTTATCTCTTTTTTCATTATAAAAACACAAGAAGCACCTAATGCAGTACCTAAAAGTGGTATCAAAATACCAATAAATATATTTTTCATAAATTCCCTCCATTTTATTGTGTCCCTACCAATATATTATATAAGATACTACTAAGTATATTATTATATAATAAGAGTTATTCATTAAAGTATTTGCTGCAAACCACCAAATTTATGATTCTAATATATGTATTCCTTAAATATTTATCTCAATTATTTCATATAAAAAAGCTACAGATTTATACTGTAGCTTTTTTTAATAATGCATAATACTATCTATATTCTTTTTACCTCTACAACCTTTTTAGATAGTCCTCCATGGATAAGCTTAAGGCCATCACCTTCATTGTAACCACAGTAATCATCTACCTTGAATTTTATCTCTCTCTTATTAAAAAAGTCAGTAACATAAACCTCATAGTATATTCTTCTAGACCTTTTCCCTCTCTCTTTCATTATAATGCCTGTACATATTCCTTCAGTTTCTGTATATAATCCAAAAAACATATCTAAAATATATATAATATCTGATATTAAAAATACCAAAATAATAATTAGCATAGGAATTCCTTGTATTGTAAAATCTTTAGTAAATAGTAATATAAATATAATTGAAAACCAATTAATATGTCTCACTCTTTCAGAAAAACTTACTGACACATGCGGTACTAACATTGGTTTAATCCTCCATAAAAAACCACCTTCTTCATATGAAGCTTTATTATGAAATTCTCTCCAGTTTTTCTGAGTTTCAGTAAGAGTCGTAACAGTTCTACTTTTACTTTTAAACATATACCAATTTATATATGCAACATACATAATTATTGATGAAATAAATATACTGTTATTTTTCACAATCAAAAGTGCAAATATTATGTATCCTATAAAAATAATATTTAATAGCTTCATTCCATACATCTTTTTATTAAGTTCATCCTTTTCTTCCTCAGAAAGTTCTCTCTGTCTAGTAAGAAAATTAAAAAGACAGCAGATTAACACACTAAACACAGTAAAGACATTACAACTATTAACAATCTCCAAAATTGAATAGGAGTCTGTACTTATAAAATATGTAAAATTGGTAGCTATATTTATCACTATAGGAAATACAGCAAAAAATATAAAATTCTCAATCCCTCTTTTTTCAGACCACATATCCATGCTCCTCTCTTTTGTAAATTAGTATTATTTATATTATACTAAAAAAAGCTCACTAATAAAATCCATATATTCTTCTCAAAAAAACTATGACTTTTCATTATTTAAAGTTAATAACTACATTTTTCTTTTTTATGTCATCTATCTGTAACCCTTTTGTAACAAACTTTAAAAATATATATCTTATAATTAATCTGAAATTTATTAATATGAGGGAAGTACAATGGGAAGAAAAATATTGTTAATAGTAACTTTAATAACAGCTTTTTATGTTACGTATGCATTTATTACAGGTATGGTAAGTGGAGTCTTTAAAAGTAAAAGCTCTCCAGGAAAAGATTATCTTGCCCAATTAGAAAGTAAATCTTTAGATGATGTCCAAGATAAGATAGATTCGTATCAAAATCAACTTTTAAAGGAGAATAGTAAGAGCACAGAAAATACTACTACTGACACTTCAAATAATCAAAACTCTGCTAATGCTGATATTAATTACGCTAAGTACTATGAAAATACTGTTTTTATGGGTGATTCTATAACTGAATCATTATCTGAATTTGAAATTCTTGATAGTTATAACGTAATCTCAAATAAAGGTGATACTGTAGTAAAAGCTATGCTGAATATAGACAAGCTTCAAGGTATAAATCCTAAAAACTTAGTTTTATTATATGGGATGAATGACGTTATTGAATTTGATATTAATTTATCTGGACAAGACTCTAATACCTTTAAGGAAAAGTATATTGAGCTTATTAATTCAATAAAAGCAGTATTGCCAAAAGCAAATATTTATTTAATATCTCCATTGCCTGTAATGGCTAATGCAGTAGATACAAATTATAGATTAACTAATGAGAACTTAAATGAATTTAGGTCAAAGGTTAATGAAGTTGCCAATGTTACTGGTAGCACTTATATAGATTTAGCTAGCATAATAGCCGGAAAAGATTATCTACATGAACAAGATGGAATTCACTATAAATATGATTTTTATCCTCTGATGTTAGATCATCTTACTGATTATATAAAGTAAACTATAAGTTGGCTATATAGCTTAAAACTTTCATAATCGCTAAGCTTGTGAATATCATTATTATCATTACATTTATTATAGTTATATTATTAAATTTTCAGTGAGGATTAAATATGATACATGAACATAAAAAAACGAATTTAAATAACCGCAAGAAATATAGAAAATATTATTTAATTGAGATTGCTATACTTATAGTTTTATTTATAGGTTTATACCCTGTGCTAAATGTTAAAACTGCTAGTATTGCTGCAATTAAAAGTGATTTAGAAGAAAATATAAACTTGGATTTTGTAAATGTTGGAGATAAAAAAACATTAAAAAATCTATATTATATTAATAGTAATGATATTGAAGATTTCATTTCTTATTCACCTAAGAGTAATATGGATGTTGAAGAAATATTATTCTTAAAGGTTAAGGAAGATACCGATATATCTGAAATAAAATCAAAAATTAATAAAAGACTACAAAAGCAAGGAGAAAGCTTTAAAAACTATAGGCCAGAAAAATATAATATTATTGAAAATGCTGTATTAGAAGAAGAAGGACAATATTTGATATTTATTGTATCTGAAAATGTTTCATCTATACACAAAATAATTAAAGATAACTTTAAATAAAGAAGTAATTGGAGTGAGTCACTATGGTTTTTAGTAGTTTAATTTTTATATTTATATTTTTACCACTAGTTTTAGTAAGTTATTATATCGTACCTAAAAGGTTTAAAAATTCTATTATACTTTTAGCTAGTTTAATCTTCTATGCCTGGGGAGAACCTGTATATGTACTACTTATTATAGTATCAATACTTATAAATTATTTCGGAGCCTTATTAATTAGAAAATATATTAGTGACAAGGAGAAGTCTAAATTTGTTTTTATAACAGTACTACTTATAGACATAAGTGTGCTTTTCTTCTTTAAATATTATGGATTTGCTATAGAAAGCTTAGGTTCTATTTTAGGCTTAAATTTACAGGTTAAAAGTATTGCTCTGCCACTTGGAGTATCATTTTATACTTTCCAACAAATCTCTTATATAGCTGATATTTATATGCAAAGGGTAAAACCCCAAAAGAACTTAATAGATTTTGCAGCCTATATTACAATGTTTCCACAGCTTATTGCAGGACCTATTGTTAACTATAACGATATATACAAACAGCTTGCTAACAGAAAAGAAAGTATCTCTAAGTTTGGAGAAGGAGTTCAAAGATTTATTATTGGTTTAGGTAAAAAGGTAATACTTGCAAATAATATAGGACTAATTTGGTCACAAGTAAAGGAGATACCTTTAAATGATCTATCAGTTGTATTAGCTTGGATAGGCATAATTGCTTTTACCCTTCAAATATACTTTGACTTTAGTGGATATTCAGATATGGCAATAGGTCTTGCTAAAATGTTTGGCTTTGACTTTTTAGAAAACTTTGATTACCCATATATCTCAAAAAGTATAACTGAATTTTGGAGAAGATGGCATATGTCCTTAGGTGGATGGTTCAGAGAATATATCTATATTCCACTAGGTGGAAATAAGAAAGGTACACTTATTCAAGTTAGAAACTTATTTGTTGTGTGGTTTGCAACAGGATTATGGCATGGAGCAAGCACTAATTTTATAGTTTGGGGCTTATATTTTGGAGTAATTCTACTTATAGAAAAATTATACTTAAAGGATTTACTAAAAAGAATCCCTACTATATTTTCACATATATATACATTAATAATTGTAATCATAGGATGGGTTATTTTTGATATGAATACACTTCCTGCTGCAGGTCACTATATTAAAATAATGTTTGGACTTGGTAGTAACATATTTATTGATAATATGGCTAAATACATCTTAAGTACTAATTTTATTATTCTACTTTTAGGATTAATCTGTAGTACAAAATTAATTAAAAATTATACTAATAAACTTAAATCTACCTTAAAAGAAAAGGACGTATTTTTAGTAGCATCAATTAACTTATTAATTTTAATAATCTCTACTGCTTATTTGGTAGGGGCAAGCTATAATCCTTTCCTATACTTTAGGTTCTAAAAAGAAGGTGTTTTTATGGAGAATCAAAAAATTGACTATAATTCTAAAACGAAAAAACAAAATAAAGGAAAATTTAAACGTAATAATAAAGCTCTAAATATACTTATGTCTTTGATATTCACAGGCTTTATTGTAATTGTAATACTTTTTAATCTTTTAAAGGTAGATAAAGCCTTCTCAGAAGAAGAAAATAGGCCACTAGCTACAATGCCTAAGTTTACAATAAAAAGCTTCTTAAGTGGAGAGTTCACTGAGGAATATACGAAGTATGTAGAAGATAATTTTGCTGGCAAAAAAGGCTTTATCAGTATTAAGTCTAATTTAGAAAAGCTAGAAGGTAAAAATGAAAGTAACTCTATTTTTATTGGTAAAGATGGACAACTACTTCAAAGCTTTAAAGAAGGATCAGAGGAAGAAACTAACGCTAAAATAGCTGCTATAAACTCTTTTTATGAAAGACATAGCAACCTAAATACAAGCTTTATGTTAACACCTACAGCAACTAAAGTTCTTGAAGAAAAATTGCCTAAATATGCTCCTAATGATGATGAGTTAGATTACATAAATAATATTTTTTCTGGATTAAATAATAAAATTAATACTATAAATCCATATGAAGCTTTAAACGAAAACAAGGATGAATATATCTTTTATAAAACAGACCATCACTGGACAAGTAAAGGTGCTTATATTGCTTACACAGCAATGTGTGAAAGTTTAGGATTAACACCAAGTCCTATTAATGAATTTGATGTTGTTACTGTTACTAATTCATTTTATGGAAGTCTATCTTCTAAAGTAGGTATAAAAGGAAAAAAAGCAGACAGCATTGACGTATATATCCCTAAGGAATCAGACTTTGTTGTTAATTATGTAAATGAACAAAGGAAGAGTACAAGTCTCTTTGATAGCACCTACTTAGATAAAAAGGATAAATATGAAGTGTTTACTGGTGGAAATCACCCACTAATTAATATAAAAACCTTAGGTGATCCAAATAAGAGGTTATTAATTATTAAGGACTCTTTCGCAAATTGCTTCTTACCTTTTTTAACAGCTCACTATGGTGAAATTAATGTAGTTGATTTAAGGTATTATTATGATGACTTAGATAAATTAATTGAAAATAGAGAAATAACAGATGTACTGTTTTTATATAACGCTAATACTTTTAATAGCGATGATTCTATATTAAATATTGAAAATTAAATTGCTTCCTGCTAAAAAGTCAGATTAAATCCCTTCATTAGTATTGTTTTTAATAAGGTAATTTAATCTGACTTATATTTTTCATAGGACAACGTCTAAGTATATGCCCAATCTTCTATTACTTTTATAATTCAGTATACTTCTTACTATTTCCTTTAGCTTTTTCTACTGGATATTTTTTTTCATTCTTATCCATCTTTTTATTTATAATCTCTTCAATATTGACGCCTAAAGAATCTGCCATATGTAAACAATAAACCATAACGTCAGCTAGCTCTTCACATACTTCTTCTTTATTGTATTTATTATCCCATAAGAAATGCTCTAATAACTCTCCTGCTTCTATGCTTATAGCTTTTGCTAGATTTTCTGGTGTGTGAAATTAATCCCAATCCCTATCTTCTCTAAATTTTCTTATTCTTTCTATTGTATTATTCATAAAGTTCTCCTTGACAATGAAAATTATATATCTAAACATAGTTATATATTAATCATATTATAACATAAGTATATTTGTAGTATAAATTATAAGTTATTATCTTTGTTAAGTATGATTTTAATTGTTTTAATACTCATTTACGAGTATTTTATTTAAAAGCAACTAATTATTTTTATATCTTCAATGTAATTACGTTACTTTTAAATATTATTTTCTTACTCCCCTATTCATTCCTCAAAATATAAAAGGTTTATTGTAATAAACTTGTAAATAATGATAATATAAGATTAATTTGTGTATAAAAAACTATTAAATAGGGAGATATTTGGTAATGATAAATAAAAGAATCATTTTAATCGATAATATACCAACATTAATATGGGGACCAGATTCAGATAAGATTTATATATATGTCCATGGTAAAATGGGTTGTAAAGGTTCAATATAACTGAGGATGATTTAAGAAAAGAAAATTCAATTCCTACTCCGGTTGGAGAAACATTATACTGGGATTATTGGATATATACAAAAGAAAATCCTATTAATAAATGGACTGTAGATACTTATATTTTTTACCCTTCTAAAGATAGCCTTACTGAAAGAAGTACAATAGACGAGTTTATATCTGACCACTCAGCTAAACTAACAGTTTTAGATGGTGCAGAACATTATTTCACAGACTGTAAATCTTTAGAAAAGTTGGAAATATGGTTGCAAATTAATCAAAGTAAGTTTAAATATCTTATCTTACTAAGAAATAACATACCTTTTTGTAATAAGAACTGCGTTTAAGTATTATACTTTTCTACTACACTTAAACGCAGTTCTTATCGTTTTTGATACTCTATTTTATTCCTCTTCCCATCTCATATGCTTGCGAAAATGCTGGAGTATTTTTAATTTCCCCCTTTTCCCATGCTCCATTTCCATAAATAATTCCCTTTTCTTTTGTCCCACTAAGACAATCTTCTGTAAAGCCACGCAATCCTTCTATAGTACGTTCAAGCATATTATTATCTGTATCTGCAGCCGTCATTATATAATAGAAATCTTTATTAGATATCTCTGTATATCTTGGCACAGTTCTATCAATAAGTGTTTTTAGTTGGCCATCCATTGAATAGAAATATACAGGTGTAGCTAGTACAATTACATCAGCAGATACCATCTTGTCAAGAATCTCTGCCATATCATCCTTCTGGACACATTTATGAGTTGAATTACATACTCCACATCCCATACAATAGTTTATTTTTTGCTTTGCTATAAAAATCTTCTCAACATCATTACCATTTTCTTCTGCACCTTTCATAAATTCATCACAAAGTAAATCTGAATTTCCACCTTTTCGTGGACTTGAAGATAAAATCAATACTTTTTTACTCATTTCCTTAACCCCTTATCTATTTTTATTTTAATTTTAAATACTCTTCATCACAAATGGGTTCACACCACTCATTTGCTGCTACCCCTGTATTACCTACAACTAAATTCTTAATAGAACCATTCACATAGTTATTCCCCTCCCTAGAAAAATAAATAATTACTCCTTTTCCATTATAGTCACACATTTTTATCTTATACTTATTTCCAATAAAATAAGCTTACTCCTTGGAGTTAACTTAAAGTCAATACCATTTCTTAAATTTAAATAAAAACATTGACAAGACGACATAAAAAGCCGTCGATTTTCTTAGCTCATACGCCTTTCTGAAACTTGCCTAAAAAATAAAAAAGGCTACAGATTTCTCTGTAGCTTAAGCATTACTCTCAGCTTTTGCAATTAACATTTTATTTTTACAGTCTTCAAGCCAATTAGATTTTTTATAATATATTAAAAATACAGTTGAACTTAAAAACCATGTAATAGGGTATGCCCAAAATACTACAGCTACATTATTTATGAAATATGTAGCTATTTTTATATATGAAACACGTATTACGCACCAACAAATTAGCATTGTAAGCATCGGTATCTTTGATCGTCCAGCTCCCCTTAATACTCCAGATATGCAATGTGAAAATGACAGTAAGAAATAAAATAATGCATTTAAGTGAGCTCTTTGTGTTCCTACTGCTATAACCTCAGGATTATTTCCAAATATACTTATAAGATATGGGGCTAGTACAAATATAACTAATCCAATTAGCTCTGCGCAGACACATGAGAATATGATTCCAAATCTTGCTCCATCTTTTACTCTATCAAAGTTTTCAGCCCCAATATTCTGACTTACAAACGTAGTAATTGCCATAGAAAATGCTGTAACTGGTATAAAAGCAAAACCTTCTAATTTTATATATGCACCATTACCAGCCATAACAACTGCTCCAAAGGCGTTAACACTAGATTGAACAACTACATTAGCAAAAGCTATAACGGAATTTTGTATACCTGAAGGTAATCCTATATTTATCATACCTTTAAGAATACTTTTTTCTATGCAAATACCTTTCAAAGTTACCTTGTATATGCTATCAATACGAGCTAATCTAAAAAAAGCCAAAAAGGCACTTGTACCTTGGGATATTACTGTAGCTATTGCAGCTCCTATAACACCCATATTAAAAAATCCCACAAATAATATATCTAAAACAACATTTATTACTGCAGATATAACAAGATAATATAAAGGACGTTTACTATCCCCCACTGCCTGAAATATACCACACGCTGTATTATACATAACAACAAATAGTATACCTGTAAAATATGTTCTTATATATATTGATGAATCTTGAAAGACATTATCAGGAGTTCCCATAAGCCTTAAAAGAGTAGGTGTCAATAAAGTGCCTACTATAGTAAGGATAGTCCCACTAATCAATCCAAAGGATACTGCAGTTCCAACAGCCTTCTTTATCTTTTTCTCATCATTTGCCCCAAAGTATCTAGAAATAATTACTCCAACACCTGAAAACATTCCTCCAAAAAATCCTACTAATAAAAATATTAATGCCCCAGTACTTGTTACTGCCGCTAAAGCATTTTGTCCTACATAATTACCTACAACTATTGCATCTACAACATTATATAGCTGCTGACATACTTGCCCTAAAAATATTGGAAATGCAAACTTCAACATTCCTATCTTTGCATTTCCTTCTATTAAACTTATTTTTTTGCTTTCCATTTTTATACCTTACCCCAATTTTGATATTTTTTCTTTTTACTTTCATGTTTATAATATAACTTTTTAGACTTGTACTACTTAATCCCAAAATTCTATTTACTTTTTCTTAGTCTATTAAATCTACTCTTTTTATTGAATCAACACGTAAAATATGTGTTTTTTCTCCTACTTTTTTATCAATAAAGCTAATCTTAATCCATTCATCATCGACATCTAATATAGTACATTCAACTTTATCATTTAACCCTATTGCAAGGCCATCTTCACTAATTACTTTACATTTTTTATTTATAAGGTCAGTTAGTATTTTAGACATAGAATTTTCCCCCTTTAAATTTCTCTTAATATTTTTTATTTCTCTCTCCATTTTTTTGATTTTACCTGGATAAGCTGCATACACTGCCATAAATATAAATGCCATTAATCCAAAAAAACTCCAAATATGCCACTCCTTTCATCCTATATATTATTCTACTACAAATTTATGAGAATTCAAATTTTACTTTTTTTCATCATATCTAAGGAAAAAGTGACAAGCTACTGCTTGCCACTAGTAATTCTTTAAACTCTACTTCTGTTGCCTTGTTACCTCTTATCATTGCTGCTAATTTCTTTATTCTTCAGTTGATTCACGTTCAACATCAAATCTATCTGCATTCATTACCTTATTCCAAGCAGATATAAAATCACTTAAGAACTTTTCTTTATTATCGTCACATGCATATACCTCTGCTATTGCACGAAGTTGTGAATTAGAACCAAATATGAGATCAACCCTTGAGGCTGTCCACTTTAATTTGTCTGTTTCTCTATCACGACCTTCAAATCTATCTGAATCTTCAGAAGTTGGTTTCCACACTGTATCCATATCAAGAAGATTTATAAAGAAATCATTTGTAAGACATTCTTCTCTTTCTGTAAATACACCATCCTTAGAATTATTATAATTAGCATTTAACACACGCATACCACCAATTAATACTGTCATTTCAGGTGCTGTTAATGTAAGTAGCTGTGCGCGGTCAATTAACATATCCTCCGCCTTTATATCCAAATTTTCTTTTATAAAATTTCTAAATCCATCTGCCTTAGGTTCAAGTACACAAAATGATTTTATATCGGTTTGTTCTTGTGTTGCATCAATACGTCCTGGAGTAAAAGGAACTGTAATATTATGTCCTGCTTTTCTTCCTGCTTCTTCAATGGCTGCACATCCCCCAAGTATAATTATATCTGCTAGGGAAATTTTCCTACTTCCTGATTTTAACCCATTAAATTTAACCCTAATATCTTCAAGTGTATTTAAAACAGCTTTAAGTTCTTTTGGCTCATTAACTTTCCAATCCTTTTGTGGCTCAAGAGCTACTCTTGCTCCATTTCCACCTCCACGTTTATCAGATCCACGGAAGGTAGAAGCAGATGCCCATGCTACTTTTACAAGTTCTGATATTGATAATCCAGAAGCTAAAATCTTTTTCTTTAGATGGATGATATCCTTTTTATTAACCAATTTATAATTAGCTTTTGGTACATTGTCCTGCCAAATAAAAGTTTCCGTTGGTACCTCTGATCCAAGATATCTTGATATTGGTCCCATATCCCTATGTGTTAATTTAAACCAAGCACGAGCAAAAGCATCAGAGAATTTTTCTGGATTTTCTAAGTACTCCTTTGCTATTTTCTCATATATAGGATCATATAGAAGCGATAAATCTGCTGTAGTCATCATAGGTCTATGTTTCTTTGATGGATCATGAGCATCTACTACCATATCCTCTTCATCAACGTTAATTGCTAACCACTGATATGCGCCTGCAGGACTTTTAACTAGCTCCCATTCATATTTAAATAATGTTTTTAAATAACCCATGGTCCATTTAGTTGGATTTGCCTTCCACGCACCTTCTATACCACTTCCTATAGTATATTCACCATTACCAGTTCCATAGCTGTTTTTCCATCCAAGTCCTTGCTCTTCAATAGGCGCAGCCTCTGGTTCAGGCCCAACATATGTAGCAGAACCTGCTCCATGGCATTTCCCAAATGTATGACCACCAGCTATAAGTGCCACAGACTCCTCATCATTCATAGCCATACGTGAGAATGTTTCTCTAACATCTTTAGCTGATAATATTGGATCTGGTTTCCCATTTGGCCCTTCTGGATTTACATAAATCAATCCCATCTGAACAGCAGCAAGTGGATTCTCTAACTTTTTATTTTCTGGATCACTATTATCCCCAAGCCACTTTTTAGGGCTACCCCAATATATGTCTTCTTGCGGTTCCCAAACATCCTCACGTCCACCAGCAAAACCAATTAGCTTTACTCCCATAGATTCTAGTGCACAATTACCTGTTAATATCATAAGATCAGCCCATGAAATTTTATTTCCATATTTCTTTTTTATAGGCCAAAGTAAACGACGTGCTTTATCTAGATTTACATTATCAGGCCAGCTATTAAGTGGTGCTAAACGTTGAGTTCCTCTTCCAGCTCCACCCCTACCATCTCCAATTCTATAAGTTCCTGCACTATGCCATGCCATCCGTATAAATAATGGTCCATAATGACCATAGTCAGCTGGCCACCACTCCTTTGAATCTGTCATTAAGTTAATTAAGTCCTTTTTTATTTCTTTAAGATCTAGTTTTTTAAATTCCTTAGCATAATCAAAACATTTCGACATTGGATTACTTAATTCAGAATTTTGACGTAAAATTTGAAGATTTAGTTCATTTGGCCACCAATCCTTAGTGCTATATCCACTACCTGCTATAGATACACTTGTATTACCTGTTACAGGACATTTTGATTCAGTCATAACATTATCCTCCTTCTCCTTAATTTAATTAACATTTCACAAACTAAGTTCCTTAATTTATTATATTAAAGATATAAATTCACATATAACTAACTATCGCAAATAACATTAGAAATATGTTTTATATTTCTTATTTCTTCTATATAATAAATATATATTCAGTATCTTTATTGGTACTTTTAAAAATTGGAGGGGAGTTTATGGAGAAAATATCTTATAACAAATTAGGAAAATTCCTACTAGCTTTTTCAATTATATGTTCATTAATCGTAACATTTTTAAGTTTTAGTGGTGGAAATTTCATAGAAAGTTTAAATAATAGCAGTCTTTCTAGTTCAATATTACGCTCAATAACTTTTACTCTTGTTATCTTTAGTGGATTAAATCTAAAAAAGAAACTACCTGAATATTATAAATATCAAATTATAAGTGGTGCAATTTTACTAGTAACCTCTTTAGCAATTGACATAATACCAAGGATAATTTACTTAACTTAATTATTTAGAAAAAAATAGGATGCAAAACTGCATCCTATTTTATATATTTACATTACTTTCAAATCACTCTACCAATTTTCTATATGATATAACTTTTTCAATTGAATCCTTAAACCAATAAGTGTATTTATCACTATTAACTTTAATATCATCTACTAAATCATCTAAAGAAACCCACTTATAATCCATAACTTCATCATAATTTAGTTTTGGTGCTTCATCATATTTACCAAAAAACACATGATCATACTCATGTTCAATTAAATTATTATCTAAATCTGCACGGTATATAAATGAAAAAACTCCTTTTAATTTAGTTTTTATTCCTATTTCTTCAACTAATCTTCTTTCAGCAGCTTTAAGTAAATCTTCATTTACTCTTGGATGGCTACAACAACTATTGGTCCACAATCCTCCTGAATGGTATTTATTCAAAGCTCTTCTTTGCAATAAAAGTTCATTTTTGCTATTAAATATAAAAACAGAAAATGCCCTGTGTAATTCTCCTTTATGATGAGCCTCCATCTTTTCCATATCACCAATGGCTATATCATTTTCATCTACTAAAATTACTCTTTCTTCTTTAATTTTCTTCACGTCCTTTTTAAATTATATAAGTATTATATCATAATACTTTATTTAATAGTTTTTAAGAGGTCTAAATAATTATCATCAAAATCTTTTTCTCAAGATTTGTTTTTACATAACTCTAATAATTCTTCTTAATAATTAATGCCTCACATAGTAATAACCTTACCAACTAAATTAAGTCCCAAAGATTATTTTCTATTTTAACCCTAAGGTTAGATACATATAATGTCCATCTGAAGTTATATTTCCCTCTTTAACTTCTAGCTTTTCTTTAAAAAGCGGTCCATCTATAACTACAGTATGAAACTCACCACCTTCACCACAAGGATCAATCCCCCTATCCTCTAGTTCTTTCATATAATCAAAAGAAAGAATCCTTCCTAAGTCTTCTTTCTTCATTCCTTTTCTTGTATCAATTGTTATAACCTTAGTTACAAATCCTAAAGAAATAAACTCCTTAACTACTTCTCTATGGTCCATATTCCAAAGAGGTATCCCAAGGTCTAGTCCTACACCACCAGCAACTCTTTCATGCCAGCAATTCTCTTCTGGAATATCAATATCACCAGTTACTAGAACCTCTGCTCCTATCCCCCTTACTTCCTTTAGTATTTCAACAAATACCATCTCATAGTTATCCCAATTTGCTGCTCCTATAAATAACGGAATTCCTCTGGCCTTTGCTTGTGCCTTAAGTAAATCTGGAAATAAACTATGAGCTCTTGATCTTTCACCATTTTCCTCCATCATTACAATAATACCCAAAGCTGTCCCTTGCTCCATTGCTTTATATAAAGCTAATGTACTATCTTTTCCTCCACTATATGAAGCTATAAACCTTTTACCCTTAGCACCATTAATCCAATTCTTCACTACTATATCACCTATCCTAATTTCATATGTACTTCTATATATCTAATAATTCTAGCATATATTCTTATTAAAAGTTTAACTAACTTTATTAATAATGGTTATTATTTAGCTTTATATTTATTATTTATTGTATAATATAGTTTACATAGCTATATTTTAGTCTATAATAAAATAAGTAATTAAAAGTATTATTTTGTGGACAAATACAATATTTTTGAAAATATAAATCTTATGAGGTGTTAAAATTGAAACCAATATATAAAAATATAGGAAACTCTTACGAAGTTAAAGATAATGTTGCATATATTACAATTCTAAAAAAAGACGGAACAGAACTTATTACAAAAATTGACGAAGCTGATTTAGCTTTAATAAATGATATGGGAACTTGGTTTGCAGAATGGAATAAGGATTATAATAATTATATAGCTCAAAACATAAGTAAAAATAAGAAAAACAGCAAAAACAAACCTTTAAAACAAAGCATAGCAAGTGTATTATTAAATGTTAGTCCAAAAGCACCTATAAAACATTTAAATGGTGATACTCTTGATAATAGAAGAAGTAATTTAGATCTAGCTAAAAAGAAGACTAGAAATGAATATGAAGAAAAAGACGAAAATACTATTTCTATAATATTAAAGGATAAGTTTGATAAAAAAGAAGGCTATGCTTCAATTTCCAAAGAAGATTTAGATTTAGTAGTAAATGATACTTATAGCTGGGTTCTTCATAATACTCATGGTAATATTTCAGTTGTTGCAAACACTCCTGATGGTAGACTTCCTCTTTGGAAAGTAATTATGAATCCGCAAGAAAATGAATCTATAGAATTTAAAAATCATAATCCCTTAGATAATAGAAGATCTAATTTGATACTAAAAAAACAGGAAGAAGAAAACAATAAATAGAACGTAAAATTGCGTGTATCTAACTTAGTTGGATGCACGCAATTTATTTTCTAAAAACGTGCTTTTAAACCTTTATTAGCTATATTTTACTATACTATAACATAACCGTTCATTCTTTAATATTATATAAGTATAAATTTAATTATAGGAGATTTTATATGGCAAAAGATGATTTCTTCGATGATGCCTGTTGCAATAACCACTGTAATAACCCTGCTAATAATAATTTTGATATATCTTTTATTTGGATATTAATAATAATTTTTCTTTTTAGGGGAAGCCCCTTTGGTCATGACTGCTTTTGGGATGGCTATTGTAACGCCTTTAATAGTAGTGGGTTTAGTTGCCGTAATTTTAATAAGACTATCGGTAATAATAACTTTAACTTTAATAATGGTAATGCTAACAACTTCTTTAATAACAATTAATGTAGCTAAGTCTAAAGATTGTTATACTCTATTGTATATAAAAAACACGCCCTTTGTTAAAAATCTACTAAAGGGCGTATCTAGTATAACTCTGTGAATTTGCTTGCACTTGACTTAAGTTCTATAATAATTCAATTGTTTTTCTTGATCCTATTTTTACAGTTTTTCCATCAATACTAATCCATATATCTAACGAGCTAGGATTGTAAACTCTTGACTTATCTCCTGGAAATCTAAGAGACTTAATAGACGTTATATAATCATAAACTTCAATATTAGTTGCATACCAAATATCATTTTTATTGCTGACCATCTCTGCAAACTCTTCAATATCTTCATTTTCAACAATAGTTCTTGAATAATCAACTCCACATGACCTAATAATATCCTTAACCTTTGAGTTATATGTACCAAAAGGATAAGACATACCTCTAATTACGCCTCCATAAATTTTTTCTAAATTAATTTTATCACCTAAAACTTCTTTAAGAATATTATCTTCATTTAACTCCTCTAAATGCGGATGTGTTGCGGATACAAAAATCTTGTTTTTCTCATAATCTTCTCCTTTAATATAATTCTCTCTTTACTTAAATTATATCAAATATACTTTAAATAAATAATAAAAAAAATGATGGGTCTAACCGTCCTTTTGTGGATAGTAGATAGACTTGTGTAAAAGCAAATCTATCTACTTTTTTAATGACTAATTTTTATATTAAACTATAGGTGCCATAAGAATTTTACCTGTTCCTCGATATACATTTACAAATCCTTCACCTGAAACTGCTGATCCAACTAAGCTTTTACTTGACTTTTCTACTCTAAAATCTAAAGATTTTGACCATGCAATTGCAAAGTTACCATCAATTCTAACTTCATCATTTTCTAATATAAATTCTATAAGTTCATCCCTTGGTACTGGACTTTCAAGAACTGCAATTCCGTCTCCTTCAAGGCATAAATTAAATAAACCTTCATTTCCTAACATTGCTGAAGATAAATTAGTTCTTGCAACTACCTTCTGTTTTATCCTAGATTCACAAGCAAGAAAAAGCCCATCATCTAAAACTAATCCATTCCACTCTGAAACATCTTCAAGAAGAATATGTTTATATGTAGGCTCTAACATCAATAACCCATTTCCTTCATATTTAGGCTTAATTGATGATTCCTTTGTAACCTTTGAAGAAATTGCCTTTCCAAAAAAATCACCAATCCCTTTAACATCAGCTGCCATTTTTACATTACCAGACGTCCATTGCATAGCTCCAGCACTAATTGTATATGCATTACCATTTAATTCAATTAATACTTGTCTCTTTCTCACATTCATCTCTGATGCATAATATGCAGCCATAGCATTTCCAGTATTAACACTCAAATCCTTCTTATATTCAAGTACCTTAACTCCACCTTTTGATGCTATCAGATCTATATTTTTATTATCATATAAATTATTACATTTAACCATAATTGCTACCTCCAATTAATAAAATTACATAAATATTATACCATAAGAAAAAGCCATAGATAAATCTATAGCTTTTTCTTATGGTTAATTATCACATCTAACAATCACTATTTAACTATGTAGAATCAATGTGCTTAAGTCACCCATTTATTCCCTATACCTAAATTAAGTTTGTAGTTTTTTTGAATTTAATAATCATTTACGAGTATTTTATTTAAAAGTATAATTGTTAATTAATCTTTAATACTTTATCTTTGTAGATTAGAAGTTATACAACATATATGACCTTTTACCCCTATGTAAATAATTGATTTTTTAGAACAAAATAGCTGCTACTTTTTTAGTAGCAGCTATTTTCCCCTTACTTATATATTATTCTTTTTCTATATAGGTCCCTATATTATTGTTATTTTTCAAAGTATTTTAATGCTTTATCATAATTGCTATATGCCTTTAATTTATTAAGACTATAATCTAACACTTCATATCCACCATTAGTATCTACTAATATACCATCTTCATTTATATCAAAAAGTGTGAAATACATATTTTCACTTTTACTTATGATATCACCTGTTCTTTTTCCTAGTACGTATAATTTTCTTTCATCCCAAGGTAATACTACAATGTATTTATCATTAAACAATATTTGATAAACATCTCCTGCTATATCTATCCCTATGTTTTTTTCTTCTTTTGTCTCTATATTATAAGTTACCAGTACGGATTTTTTTCCATCTTGTACTAGGTATCCTAATTCACCATTATTAATAGTTAAGTGTTTTATATGCTCCTTACTTTCATTAACCTTTTTAACTAACTGCTTGTCCCCTGTGTTTATATCAATAGCTAATAGCTCTAATTCGCCTAAATCATTTTCAGCTATATTATAAACCTTATTATTTTCATATGTTAAATCCCAAAGTATAAATCTATCATCTACATTAAAGCCTTCAAAGCTTCTTATTACATAATTAGTATCTGCTTTAACTACTGCAACTTCTCCTCCAGCTAATACTACAACTTCCTCTTCATCATTAATTTTTTTCCTATTGCTTCTTATAAACTCAACTTTTAAAGGATACTGATAGTAATTTTCCCCTGCCTTTAACTTTTCATATTTAGAATCCTTAGAATATATATACTCACCAAGTAACAGCCTATTATAAGTCCATGAATTTTCTATAATTTTTAAATAAAGATTATTATCATTAGTATCATAAAAGTACTTATCATAAACAATTCTGCCATTGTCATAATATAACTTAGATTCCCCCATTACTTTTTCAAGAATAATCTCCTCATTAAATTGAAAATCTAACTTAACCAAGTCTTCATAATACTCACCTTTACTATATGTATAAATATTATCTTCGTATAATAGTAATTCTCCACTATATAATTTATCCGATGTACCAATAATCTTTTTATCACTTAAACTATAAATATTAATTTTATTATCTAAAATATAAGCTGCCTTATCTTTATATATTGTTAAAGGAATATTTTCTATGGTATCAAATGTCCCTATTTCATACTCTTCTTTTGTAACTATATCTTTTACTACCACAGTAGTTTTAAGGTTAGAAACATAAGAATAAATAAGCTTATTATCATTAATCTCTAAATCTTTTATTGCATAGATCTCTTCATTTTTAGGTGTTTTGTCTAATATAATTTCAGTAGTTCCATTAGTAACATTTATTCCTACAATCTTTCTATTTTGAATCTCCTTAATTAATATCCAATCTCCTGATGACTTTGCTTCTCTCATATCAGCAAAAACTTCATTACCAATATTAGATAAGTCATATTCATTTTTCTTATTACTTTCTTTATCATAAGTAACTAACTGAAAATCACTTAGTTTATTTTCAAGTGTAAATTTATTATTGTTATAAAGTGCAAAATAATACTTATCATTATTTCCAACTAATTCTATAGAATCATTCTTTCCTTCATTATAATTAATTACAAATATACAAATAATAATTACAGTTATTATAAACCAAATTATCTTATCTCTTTTAGTCATAGATTCTCTCCTTTCTTGGTTTATACAAAAATATTATATTAATTTCTTTTTCTGCTTTTAATTGAGTTGATCTATTTTCCATTAAATTACCTTAAATACGTCTCTCTATATTTATATAGCTTATTAAATAATACTATTATGGGTTAATTATAGCATCACTTACAAATGTCATACCATGTATTTTCCAAAGATAAAGCATCTTAATTAACTCATAATATAATAAAGATCATCCTTTATATTGTTAAGATATTGCATTATATTTTCCTCGTCTTTTATATTGTATATATAATCAAACTTCTCAGAAACTTGTTTTGCTATGATACTAAAAAACTCACAACAAGTAAAAATAGCATCCCAAAAATTATTTAAATCACAATCAGAATATGTATTTAAGTACATATCATAAAATTCTAAAGGCAGATATTTACTAAAGTATTTCCCCCACATCCCTGTATAAATGGTAAAATTATTATTCATTGCAATATACCATTCAATCATTTTATCAAGCTGTGGATGTACAACTTCAGTATACATTCTCATAGCATAAGGAATTTGATTTCTGCCAATCCCTTTCCCTACATTATTTAAACACCACCAAAATTCATTGCAACAACCAAAATACATTTCCTTTGTCGGTGGTTTAATCCAATGAGTCATATCGTTAGAAGGAGAAATCTCTGGTAAAAAATCGTCCTTATCTAAAAGCTTTTGTGTTAATGTATCTGAAAGATATCTTTCCAATGCTACATCTTTTACTTCTATGCGTAAATCAATTCTATTACCGTCCTTAAACAACATTAGCCAAGTATATGAATAGTTACAATCATGGTTACTTCCCCAACCAAAGTCTCTTGAATCAGGCTCCTGAACAATTGCAATTTCCCCAAATAAGTTAATCCAGTTCTTATCATCCAAGAACGATTTAGTTTCTGAAACTACAAAAACTATATCATAGTCTTGAAAAACATCTTTTTTCACATTATAGTTTACTTTTGACCCATTCATATAAACAGCCCTAATACGTTCATCTGAGTTTGCAATATTTAATATAAGTTTCATCATTACTTGTTCGTCTCTCAATTTCTTCCCCCCAATTAGCGATACTATTTTATTAATATTTAAATTTAAACTAATCAGCAAATAGTAGTTTAGTGTTTATAATATTGTTAAACACTTGATAATTACATTGAATAAGTATTGTTATTTATTATACATCAATTCTATAAGTATAATTTTTGTAAACAATATTAGTTCCACTTTTTTGAAAGCGCCTTCTTTTTCAATATTAAAACCAAGTTTTCTTAATACTGCATTTGAACCATCATTAACGAATATAACAATACGATTACGTAATAGTTTAATACTTTTAAAGAATACTGTGTTATATATATGATAGTTATAAAATCTAGACATTCATAACTCTATTCTTTAAATATGAATTAAAGTTATTATATTCAACTTGAGTTAAAAAATCAGGATATGACATAACTGATAGGGAATGTCCCTTATTAAATTTACTATACGGCGGATGGATGTGATTGAAGGTATTTTCTTTATATCCAACTCGTGTATAAAACAATTTCCTTCGAATAGATATTTCATCTATAGGTGGATCAATTTCTAATATCATTGTTTTATTCTTTTTTTTTGAGTAGTTCAAGTGCATTTTCTCCGTACTTTTTATTACGCATATTAGGCTCTATACAAAAATGCTCAATATATATATAATCTAATGTTTCCCAATAAAGAATAATCCCTATAAAGTTATCATTATCATAAATTAAATCAAAATTATATTCTTTATCACTCAATATTTCCTTTTGAGATTCAATTTTTCTTTGCTCATGATACGGAAAGCTTTTTCGATATAACATAATAGCGTCATTAAACATTTTGTCATCTTTAGATAATAATCTAATAAATTTCATAATTCACCTCTTAGTTGCAGGTTGTAATTTAGCTATACAGCTTAACTAAATTATAACATATTCTGTTAATACCGTATTATTCAATTTTCAAAAATCATTTTCATTAGTACTTCGTAATAATGAAAATGATTCGTAATGCTTTTGAATTTCACACTAAAAAATACCGCATATTCTCTTTTGAATACTACGGTATTTTACTAATTTTATATCTATAATAGTTTAAATTTACTTATTTTTATTTTCACGTTCAGTTAATTCTTTTATAACTTGAGGATATTGCTTATCAAGTTTGTAGAAGCAATAAAGAATAGGTAGAATTACAAGGAAGATTATAGGAGCATAAATGTATAAATTAGAAATTGCTCTAAGGGCAGACTCACTTTGAACTGCAAGTGCACCATTATATCCTGCCATTCCAAGAACAGTTGTTGCAGCTACCATTCCAACTCCTCCTCCAACTTTTGCTCCAAATGTTGTGGCACTGTATAATGTACCTTCAATACGTACTCCAGTCTTCCAATGACCATACTCAATAGAATCCGCCATCATTGCAAACAATGTTGCCATTAATGGTGCTGACCCAATTCCTTTTACTATGTTACAAACTACAAGCCATGAAAATGATGCTGGATTTACTATTATAAGAAGTTGTGAAATAAGAGAAATTATAGTTCCAACAAGAGCTACATTACGCTTTCCAAATCTTTTAACAAATGGCATCATCATTGCCATTAATACAATTGAAACTCCTTGCTGAATAACAGCTAAAAATCCGAAGTATGCTTCATTATGAAGAATATATTTTGCATAATAAACACCAACTCCCATTCCTATAGCCATACCAAGAATATTTACAATCCATATAGCACATATAAGAAGCCAAGCATCATTTTTCATCATTAATTTTAGAGTTTTAATAAATCCAATTTTACGATCTTCATCTGAAACTACATTAACACGCTCCTTTGTCTTAGCAAAACAAAGTAAAAATAATGCCGCTGCAATAAAACCATAAACACTAGAAACTATCATCCATGATGATTGATTAGTAGAACCTCCCACTGCATTTATAAATGGTAATGTACATGCATTTATGATAAGGCCTCCAATTTGAGCCATAGTCATACGGAATACATTAATACTTTCACGTTGAGTTTGATCTCTAGTCATAAGTGAATTTAGTGCCCCATAAGGAATATTAATTGCCGTATACAAAAATGTAGTAACAACGTTATAAGATATAAATACATATATATACTTCCCAACATTACCCAAGTCAGGAACCATAGTTAAAAGCGCCGTACATACTCCAAAAGGAATTGCAAGCCAAAGCATCCATGCACGTGCTTTACCATGCTTTGACTTAGTTTTATCCATAATAAATCCCATAATTATATCTGTAAAACCATCAAAAAAACGTGATATTAATATTAAAGTTCCAACAATACCTACATTAAGACCAAGTGCATCTGTATAGAAAAATGAAATGTATGTCCCTGTAAGAACCATAACTAGGTTACTTGCTAAATCTCCACAACCATATGCTAGTTTTTCTCCAACCCCTATTTTTTCTGTATAAACAGACTCTACTGTTTTCATAATATACCCCCCTATCCTTTTATACCATTGTTTTTTACTAATGCTGAACTTCGTCTCCCATAGTTGCTAATATAGTTTCTAATGTTAACTCTGGTAGTGCTTCTTTTACCACTCTTAAAATTTCATCATCAAAATTATGGCGAACTTCACATGTTTTATCAAAAATCATTGTTGATTCATCTGCAGGTGTACATGCATTCCATTGAGGAATACCTTCATGATTTGGATTTCCAGTTTTCGCAAACTCTATAATTGCTTTAAACATGTTGTCTTGTAATTCTTCACTAACACCTTCTATGTTTGCTACTGGTACTTTATCAATGTTATGGAACACAAATGGAATATCTGCACAATGCCATGCTGGTTTACCATGATAGCAAGGGAAATCTAATGAAAATACATACGTATATGTAGGTGCTTCACTATATTGTGATTTTGCATTTACCAAATGTTTACTCAATGGACGGAATACCATATCTAAACTTAATACATCAATAATTTTTTTATCAGGATATGCTTGTTTAAATGCTTCGACAATCTCAGATGTTTTATCTTGGAAACGCTCTTTTATCATTTCAATCATTTGCTCTTCACTTAATTCATATTTGTTTATTTGACTAGGAGCAAAACTGTTGAATTCACCAAACACTGTTCCAACCATTAAAGGTGTATTTTTTGCTTGTTCACTGAATCCAGTCATTTGTGCTTCTCCAAGGAAGTAATCATTAATCATTGGATTATTTCCAACATAAGCACCTGTTTTAGCTACATCTTGAACAACTTTTAAATAAGCACCTACTAGCCTTTGATAAGGAACTGTTTCTATTTTTTCAACTTCACTTACTGGAATCTGTAATTCTTCTAACATTGCAGTTACAATGGCACGTCCATCTCCACCCTCACAAGGTTTCATAAAGTCCCCAGCAACACCACTCATAATAATTCCTTTATGGAATAAACCTTTCGCACTTGGTATTTGCATTAATGCTCCAATTTTCATTCCACCACCTGATTGGCCAAATAAAGTCACATTTTCTGGATCTCCACCAAATTGATCAATGTTTTCATTAATCCATTTTAAAGCAGCAACTATATCAGCAAGCCCAGCATTAGCAGAATTTTCATATTTTTCACCAAATGGAGATAAATCCATAAATCCTAAGATATTTAAACGGTGATTTAATGAAACAACTACAACATCACCATGTTTACTCATATTTGCTCCATCATAAGCAAGTTGTTCAATGGAAGAACCTGCAAAATATCCTCCACCATGGATCCAAACAAGAACTGGTTTTTTTGCATTAGAATCTAAATTATTTGTCCACACATTAATATATTGACAATGTTCATCTTCAGGCCAATACATATGTGGTACAAGCATTTCTCCCTTTGGATTATCTGGAACCATTAATGGAGCAACTCGTCCATAAGACGTTGTATCTAATACACCTTCCCATGATTTAGGATCTGTTGGCATTTGAAATCGATCTGCATAAGCATAAGGGATACCTTTAAAAGTATAGATATCATCATATCGATAACCTTTCACAAATCCTGCTGTTGTTTTCACTGCTGGAATATTATCATATTCAAATTTTAAGCCCATTTATAAGCCCTCCTCATTTATACTAAATTTTATTTATAATTTTCTTTTTATACCATTAATCTAAAAATGATAAACTTACTTACTATACTTTTCTTGTCATGACTTTTAACATTCATAATGTGTTTTATAATTATATAGAGCACCAATTAAATTAGAATCATTATAATAAGCACAGTTTTCAACTATTGCATGAGGTATTGGAAACGGAATTTTTTCATACATACTATTTAATTTCTCTTGGATTTTTTCAATCAATAGTTTCTGCTTGGAAATCCCACCACCAATACATACCTTTTCTGGATCAAATAAGCATTGTAAATTATATATTTGTACAGCAATATTGTTTGCTATATTTTCTAAAGCAGCCATGGAATCTTTATCTCCTTCATGGATCCATTCAAAAATTTTCTTTCCATCAAGAGTACTTGGTTCTATTCCTTTTAAAGCTGCAACTTGAAGAATCAAGGCTGTTGTACTTCCCTTTAAAGCAAATACATTTTCCATACCTTGTGAATTTAAGTCAGTCATCAAATAAGAGACTTCTCCGGCAAAAAAGTGTTTTCCTTTAATTAATTTTCCTTGATGAATAATACCTCCACCAATTCCAGTACCAATGATTAATACAATTCCATCTTTACAATCTGAAAGATTTCCTTTCCATAATTCAGCTAAAGCAGCACTTTTCCCATCATTTTCAACAGCAACATTCACATTAACTCTTTCTTGAATCGCTTTAATTATATTTACATTAGCATTATATGTAAGCGCACCAGGTGTATAAATCTCTCCTGTATCAGAATCAATATTACCAGGCATACTTAAAGCAATACCATCCACTTTATCTCTGAACTTATAATATAAACTTGTAATGACATCTAAAAGATGCTCCAGTGTATCTGTAGGGGTATCCAATTCCCCTTTTTCATGAATAGTAGCATCCATATCCATAATGGCATATTTGATAGCTGTTCCTCCAATATCAATAACTAATTTTTTCATAGTATCAGCCTCCTAATCTAAGTCACTTATATTTGATTTAATAAATCAAGTGTTTATAATACAGTACTTACTTTCTATATTTTTTAACACGTTCATCTTCAATGACACCACTAAAGTTCATACCGAAGGCAAAATCATAACTGTGATTTTCTTCATCTTTATGACATTCCATATCAAATGAAACATCTTCTAACTGTGTTTCAACTGTACTCATATCACTTGGTATTTGGAAAGGTAGTAAAGCACTTGGCTCTTTGTTTCCACAAATAAGTTCAAGAATCGCTTGTGTTTGGACATTGAAATCTAAAAGAATCACATCAACACTTCTTTCAAACTCCTTCATGACAGTTGGATTCTTACAGTTCATAGAAACAATTACAGGTTTGTCTTTCATAAGCTTTCTTGTTTCTAATACAATATCTAAATCAGCTTCATTACTACATGTATTTGTTTTATTGTAGGTTGTCCTATTAACTATTTCATCTCTCTCATCTTGTGCAATACTTTCTTTTCTAGCAAGTGTAGCTTTATATGGACGATATTGTAGTGTAACAGGTAAATAACCCTCTTCTGACGAATATGGTTGGCATTGTGGTGATTCTATAAACACCATTGAAAAATCTGCTTCATTAGGATCTGAAACAACATCATAATAACGACTTACAATTTCTAAATTTACTGGCATCTCAGCATGAGCTTCGATAACATTGCCAAACCAATCTTTACTTTCTTCAATACGTCTTGTTGGAATATAAACTTTTTTATGTTTTTTCATTGGCAATATATTATTTTTATTTTTAAGCAATACTACTGATTTACATTGTGCTTCAAATCCTTCATTCATAAATTGCTCATTTCCAACTGTTTTTTGTGAAATTTCAGGATCTACATAAGCATTTTCAAATAAACCTGTTTGAAATATATTACGAAGCAATCGGCTTGCACTTACTTCAAAACGTCTTCTCATGAATTCTTCACCATGATTCTTGACTCCCATTTCATAAGCATCAAGTACTGGTTGAATTTCGTTATTTCCACCAAATTGATCAACGCCTGCCATTAAAGCTTTATAATGCCTCTCTGCCTCACTTAACGTTTCTACTCCCCAACATTTTCCACTTAAAAATGAATCAAATTCAGGAGCATCTTTCGTAGTCATCCAGTCTGTGCATACAACACCATCATATTCATATTTTTCACGTAATAGATCTTTGATAATAGTTTCACTGTATGAATTTCCTACATTCTCATGATTCTTTTCATCAATATCGTAAGAAATCGTATAATAAGGCATAACAGCTGCTGATTTTAGTGTTCCTCCTTTTAATTTGAAGGCACCTTCCGTAAATGGTTTTAAGTGTTCATCGAAATTATTTCCTGGATAAACGGAAAATTTACCATAAGCATAATGGGCATCTCGTCCGCTTTCTACAGTTCCTCCACCTGGCCAGTGTTTAACCATGGCATTAACACTTTCATTTCCCCAACCATCTATTATTCCTTTAGTTGTTTGAAAACCATCACAGTAACTCATAGCCATATCAGAAGATAATTGACTATCTTCTCCAAAGGTTCCACAAAATCTCATCCATCTTGGTTCAGACGCAATATCAATTTGAGGAGATAGTGCAGTCGCAATTCCAAGTGCGCGATATTCTTTTGCAGCAATCTCTGAAAATCTATATACAAGATCTGGGTCAAAAGTAGCTGCTAGTCCTAAAGATTCAGGCCATTTTGAAATATCTCCACCAGCACCTGCATTAAATTCTGTATGGGCAGAAGGTGTATGACGTGGATCTGAACTATTATTACATGGAATTCCCAAAGGAAGTTTTTCCACAAATGCTTGCATATTATTATTCCATTTTGCAGCTGTATAGGCGTCATCAACGACAGTCATAAGTACATGTCTTACTCCATCTTTTGATAAGAAGTCTTTTTGCTGGTCACTTAAATCCCAAATATTTTTATTACTTTCACTTAATTGCTTCCCATCATAAGTTCCTTGAAACATCTTTGCAAATAATGAATCACTTGTTGAAACTGATTGATGTTGACTGTATAACATGAGTCCAGCTATTTCTCTGATACTCATCTTGCTCACTAAATCTTGAATACGCTCTTCTAAAGGTAATCGCCAATCTTCATAAGGATCTAAAATCCCATTTTTATTAAGATCCTTAAATGCATAACCATCATCTTCTATAAGATTGACCCCACTATCTTTAGCATAAGCAATATCTTTTCCACCTTCATTATGAACAAAAATATAGTTATCAATTTCAGTACATATATATCTCTTCATTCCAAAGCCCCCTCGTTATCGTTTACATTCTTATTATACAGTAGATTTTTTTTATTATGTTGTTATTATTTGATTGAAAAATTCCTATTTTTTGATATTTAGTATATTTATTCTGTACTCTCTTGATTTCCATGAGAATCATCATTAAAGAAAAAACCTGTACAAATAGAAATACAAGTTTTTCTATTTGTACAGGCTCAGTTAATCTAATGGATACTATTTATTCTACGTTGTTCACAAAATATAAGTGTTTTCATATATTGCTTCTAACATTGAAAGAAGTTGTATTATTTTTAGTATGATTATTAACATTTTTTGATGCTTGATATAGTTTTCTATATTGATATGGAGTCATTGAATAACTATCCTTAAAGGCACTAATGAATGATTTTACACTTGAAAACCCATAATCAAGGGCAATGTTCTGCATACTTTTTGTAGAATCAATAACATCATTATAGCTACAATAAAGTCTGTAATTTGTTAAATATGTTTTGAAATTAGTCCCGAAATATTCACGAAATACTCTACTAAAATGTTCCTCACTCATGTGACACACCTCAGCCAATCGAGTCAAACTCAAATCCTCTTTATGATTTTCTTCTATATAATCAAGTATTTTATGTTGTCTTTTCTTTGAAATTACATACTTCTTTTCATCCCTAGATAAATCAACTTGGAATTCATTGATTAGTATATAAAGTAGTTCATAAATATATGCATTAACCATTAATTCATCATTTAATTTTGGTTTCTTACTAAAAACTTTAAAAAATTCATAAATTTCATAAACTCTCTTTTTCTTTGGCGAATCTTTTTTTATATCAAAAAATAGATTATCTATATCTGGTAATACACGTTTTAAAAAATCATAAGAAAGTATAACTAATAAAACTTCACACTCCTTATGATTTGGGCTATCCAATTTATGTACTTGTCCACTATTAATAAAAATAAAATCTCCTTCTTTAAGAGTATTTTTATGATTATTAATCCATAAATCTACTTCTCCTTTGCAAACAAGTGAAAATTCAATGCTTCTATGCCAATGAGGAGGAATATAGCTTTGTTTAATTCGAAAAGGATTTTCTTTAATATTCTCTTTATCTATATACTTAATAACAGCATTTAAATCTTGTGTAATATCTACTTTTTCATAACTAACCTTATCCAAAGGAAGTAACCACCTTTCTTACTATTATCATTTCATCAAAAAGAAATATATAAGCACCTACTTCTAATTTGAATTTGATTCTAAGTTAATTATATATACTTTATAAAAATTTTACATCATAATTTTTATTTAACAACTAGTAAAACTTTTAAACCTAGGTATAAAGGAAGTTATTTTATATAAATATTACTGAATTATACACTATACTTTATCAATGGCTTTCTTAATTGAAACTAATGAAACGTTCTCCTATTAGTGCTTCCTCGTTAATTACTTTCATTTAACTCAATACCATCTTTCATTTCACTTATTTTAATATATTACTTATAGCGTAATACGAGTTATTCCTAATGTTTATATCTATCAAAACAAAAAGCCATCTAAGAATTATTTACTTATCTTTTGATGGCTTTATACTAGCTATACACTTTACTTCTTACTAATATCTTTATGAATAGATTCACTGCCTGCCTCAATAGCTGTCTCATAATAACGAATCTTATGGTCAATAACATTCATAATATTGTTTAGTTCCTCTATCTGCTTTTTAACTATTTCCTTCCGCTTAAGAAAAACCTATAATCTATCTATAAGAGTGCTATCACCCTCTATACACATATCCATATACTTCTTTATTTCCTTTATTGGCATACCAGAATTTTTCATACATGTTATTATTTCCAACCCTTTAAAATCCTCATCTTTAAATACACGAGTACCATTTTCTTTTTTCTCTATAAATGGCATAAGACCTTCTTTATCATAATAACGTAAAGTTGGAACTGATACTCCCATTTTCTCTGCAACTTGCTTTATGGTATATGTCATAAAAAAACTCCTTTATCTAATAATATTATATTTACTTAACTGACAATCAAAATTTCACATTTTGTACTTGAAATATACACATTCAACCTTAATGAAAGAGTGTTTCATTATATATATGATATAAGATAAAGTTAACTTTATGTCAATCTTAGCTACTATTTAAATATCACTCTCTACTTCTACACATTTTATAAACTTAGCTGGCACTCCACCGTATACACAATTATCCGGTACGTCTTTAGTAACAACTGAGCCTGCTCCAATAACTGAATTCTCTCCAACAGTTATCCCTGGACAAATTATCGCCCCTGCACCAATCCAAGCATTTCTTTTAATTTTTACACTTTTTAAAATTACACCACGTCTATTTCTAGGATCTAAAGGATGATTAACTGATAATATTTTTACCTCTGGTCCAATAAGAACATTATCCTCTAATTCAATACCTCCTAAATCTACAAACATACAAGATTTATTTATAAATACATCTTTGCCAATCTTAATATTACGACCAAAGTCTGTATTAAATGGTGTTAAAACCTGTACAGAACAATCTATTTTATTTCCTGTTATTTCTGATAAAATACCTCTTACTTCCTCTGGAGTTTTATATCCTGAGTTTAATTCAGTTGTTAACCTTAAAGTATCCTCTAAAACTTTATGAATTTCAGTAAATATTGCATCCTCATGTGAAATAAACTCCATATCCTCTATTATCTTTATTAAATCCATACTCATATTTGCCTCCTAAATTCGTCTACTTCTTTATCTTAAGAGATAAAGTTAACTTTAGGTCAATACCTTTTTATAAATTTTCATATTTTTCTATAATCTAAATATTAACTGCTATCTTTTTAACAGTTGAATTCTTTTTAAGTGAATATCGCTTTATAACTATATACATTAAAATCAAATTTGTAAAATTTATTCCTATAGCAATAAGAAATGCATAGACATAAGAGCCAGTAAAGTCATAAATATATCCTACTAAAGCTAATGCAAATGCGCTTCCAAAACTAGTAGCAAATGATATTATAGGATATACTGTTGAATAATTTTCTACTCCAAAGAAATGCTTTGTTAATAAGGCAAAACCAACTGCCCCAACAGAGTAAACCGATCCAAATAAAAATGAACCAATTAATAATGCTATTGATGAAGGTGCAATTAATAAGATAACTATAGAAATTATATTAGTAACTATCATAATTATTGTGGCTTTAACGGGTCCTACTCTATCACTTATAAAACCTATAACTAACTTTGATAAAATATTACCTACCATTCCGGCTGATAACATAGTAGCTCCAACTGCAGCAGTATAATTTAAAGTTTCATCAAAGCCTGGTAAATGTTGAGTTATACCTGAAATTGCAGTATGCAATATTGCAAATATAAAGAAGCATATAAAGCTTACAGTAAAGAAATTAAATTTATTATTCTTTTTCACAATATTATTGGCAGTTCTTTCTTCTTTTGCAGTTTCTCCATAAGCTAATAATCCAATATCCTTATGATCTATGGAAAATGGATATACTACTGCTGGAATACATAATCCTATAATAGCTAGTCCCATTATTATATATGTTTTCTCCCAGCCAAAGATTTGTATACATCTACTAAATATAGGCGAACATACTGCTCCTGCTGAAAATTAGATTTACAAGAACAATTTCCTCAATTAGACGAACTAAAATTTATTTAGATTAAAAAAGACATTGAGTGACTATAAAATGAATATAAGCAATGAAAAGAAATAAATTATTCATTATCTATATTTACGATAATAAAAATAACTATCACTTTCCATATTAGGTTGCTTATGACTTATTGGTGTTCTTTTTTCAAACAATTCAAAGCCACATTTTTCCGCAAGTTTACATGATGCTACATTCACACAATCAATAGTTAAAATAAGATATTTTATATTAGATACACTAAAGCACCAATTAACTAATTCATTTACTGCTTCTTCCGTGTATCCTTTCCTTTGATATTCTTCTGACATAAAATATGCTATTTCAACTTCATTCAATGTATCTTCAAGTCCCATACCAGCCATACCAATCATTTCATCTGTATCAGCTAATGCAATTACATATCTTTTATTTTCATATATATCTGTTGAGTCAACATGACTTTGATGCCAGTCAATATATCTAAAATATTCTTGTGGAGACTCCCCAATCTCTGCCCAATCAGGCATAAATCTTAAAATATCCTTTTCTCTAACAATTCTATAGAGATTTTCAGCATCAACTCTATTAAAGTCTCTAACAACTAATCTACTAGTTTCTATTCTCATAATTCCTCATCACCCCATTAACTATTAATATCTATCCATTGCCCTATTATCATTTCAAGTTTCCTCGCTTAAACTTTCTTTATTACAATATAATTTATTAAGCGCCTCATAACTTAACTCAATCATCTTCATAACTTTGTCAATTTCACTTATTTCACTTTCAAGCCTATGAATAGTAGCTTCTTTAAATATAGAAATATCCCCCTTCATCATAACCAAGACTTGTTGAGCTAGGATAAAGGTTTAACTCCTCAATCCTTGCAATTAATTTAAGTATTGTACCCTTTCCACTACCATTAACCCATACTATCCCTACCTTCTCTTTATCATAAACTTAGAAGGTAATATTCTCTAAAACTAAATTTGTATCTTTATATTTTTTAACGTTATTTAACGATAATTCCACCATTTTCTCCATCCCATTTATTCTGCCATAGTTCATTTAGATAATTAGCCATTTTTATATTATTGTTTGCAATATCCTCATATCCTTCTCTAGCAAAGTAAGCAACCATTACTATTTCTATTGAAAGCATCATATTTTTCATAGATTTAATTTCGTGAGAAGTAAGCTTATTTACACTTTGGTAGCCTTGAATAAATGCTTTAATAAATTGTATCCACTTATCTCTCATTTCAGTATCATTAAATATTGTTGTAAGGGAACCTGTACATAAATAACATATATCAAATAACCTTGCATTAATCTGACTTAAATCAAAATCTATAACCCCAACAATATCTTCATTTTTAAATATAATATTTCCTCCGTGAAAATCTCTATGAATAACTTGTCTAGGCAATTTATAATAATCATTTCTGAACCCATTCAACAACTCATTTATACATTCTTTAAATATGTTTATTTCATTCTTATCTAAAGTAGACTTTTTTACATACTTATCTATTTCATCTATTACCCAGCCATTAAGCTCAGCTATCAAATCATTATCAAAGGCCACTATTTTTCCTTTGATTTCATCTGTAATTTTACTTAAGCCAATATGGAGTTCTGCCAAAGATTTTCCTATATTATTGCCTCTTTTTATAAAATCGCCTTCAAAATAGTTCTTTAAAACTTTTCCGTCTATTTTTGTTAAAAGAGTATAATATCTTTCATCTAAAATCTACCCAATTCCTCATATAATTATTTTTCTATCAATTAAATTAGTTTTTATAGTTATATTATAAAAATTACATAAGCTATAATAAACCTAATTTATTTTTCATAAACGAAAATGAGCCAAGACTTTAATCATGTCTTAGCTCATAAATCTCATTTAGATTTTTCTTTTAAGATAATTCTATCTATGCTTTTCTTTGATAAGAAGTATTTTTCGGCAAGTTCAACTCTACTTGCTCCATTCATATATTCATTATAAATATTGTAGTCTCTTATATTTATTTCCTTACGAGTATTATTAGCTGTTCCCCAGCCTTGTCTATTATTCTTTCTCTTAGGAATATAAATATATTCACCCTCTACATATTTTTGAATTAACTCAATTATTTCACTAGGTAATACTGCTTTTGCTGCTATATAGCACATAATGCTTCCCCCTAAATTTAAAATTTCTATTTAGGTTAAGCAAAGGCTATTTCATACTATTTTAAAATGCAATAGCCATTTGCTATGCATTATTAGCAGGTGTAGTCATAAAAATTCCTCCTTAAATTATATGTATATTTTGATTTTACTATTTTGGGGTATAACCTTCAATTAACTATTTTCTTTTTTATTACTTATTAATTAAATAAATCAAGTTGTATAAATCCTATACTATTTATTATTTTGGCCCATAACTCCAACTAATTTATGAGGTATATATGACTCTTCTAAATACTCTATTTCCTCTTCTGTTACTCTTACTGGACTAGCTTTTATAGCATCTTCTATATGTGAAATCTTTGTTGCTATTACAACCTCTTAACACTTAGCTAGCTTTTTTATAGCTCGTCCAAGATATTTTTCACTTGTACCATTTTGGTATGCAATCGCTGTACCAAAAAAATTAATTCCTTCATCAAGAGTCCAAGAGTGAATTCCTTTTGTAGAATCACCAAAACCCATACATCCAAGACAAATTCGTGATACATTTAAATCCGAATTTCTTAATGAAAATTCATATAAAAAAGCTATATGAATTATTTTAATTCACATAGCTTTACGTGTTACAAAATTATAAACATTAATTTAAGTAATTGGATAAGTACTAATTTCTATATTTTAATATTTACTGTAACGGAATACCACTCTTTATTGAAGTAGGTTTCTGCATATTCTATTATTTCATCAGCTTCATTAAATGCAATTCGTTTAACAAAGAAAGTTGCCTCTCCCTTTTTTATATTCATCATCTTTTGAATTTTAGTATTGTTTAATTCCTTTATAGAATAATTCTCATTTACCCATGTAGGAATAATTCTAAAATTAGATAATGTCTTATAAAATGACTTAGTCTTATAAATGTCTTTCGCATCTTCTAAACTTAAAATTCTGCTATCTATATATGAAGATTGATATGCTATTGGTTCATTGTTAGCCAACCTAACCCTCTTAATACATGTGATAGGCTGTTCCTTATGAATTCCTAACTTTTCAGCAATTTTTTCATTAACTATTTCTGAAATGTCATCAATTTTCATATCTATCTCATAACCTTGTTGTATTAATTCATCACTAAAGCTTATTGATGTTAGATTACGTATCATTTGTTTTTTTGCAACAAATGTTCCTAAGCCTTGAACTCCATACAAATATCCATCACTTATTAAGTCAGAAAATGCTTTACGAACTGTAGTAGCTGACACATTATATTTTTTCTTAATTACTGATTCACTATCAACCTTATCTCCTGGTTTCAGCTTTTGATGCTTAATCGCTTGGATAATATCTTGTTTTATTTGATAGTACTTTGTACCTCTGTTTTCCATGATACACACGTCCTTATTTCTATAGTCAAAATTTAATTACTGATTCTTTTGTTGTATTAATTGCTTTTTCAGCAAGAGCATGTACATCTCCTTCATTTGCCATAGCTAATTCCATATATGCCATAGCATTTAATCCAGCTACTGTACAATATCTTTCTTGATTTTCAGCAGTTATCATTGCAGCAACTCTAAATGGAGAAGCTCCTATAATATCACATGCAAATAATACTTGATTATTACCAAATTCGTCAAGTAATTTTTTCACTTTTTCTTCCAAAATATCCAAACTATCCTCTTTTGTCAAATCTATAAAGTGCATATTATTAGATACTCCAGATACCATTTCTAAATTTTCCTTAGTCCCTCTTGCATAACCTCCATGGCCCATTACTATTATATTAACCATATTTTTCTCCTATAAACTTCTAATTTTATACGTAAAATCCTGTTGTATATCCTATAAATGTTAAAACCCCTGCTAATACTAATATTAATCCCATTAATTTTAGTGGCGACCATTTCTTTTTACTGTATAAATAATATACAAACAGTGTTAATCCTAAAGGTAAAATTTTAGGAAATATACTATCAAGCATAGTATTAGCATTAAATAACACCTGATTTTCTAATAAAGTATTTGTTGTTGCATCAAATACATCCTTTACAATTTGAATTGGTAAAACACAACTAACAAATGAAGCTGTTAATGCACCAACAACAGTTAAGCCTAATACTGTCATAGTATCTGTTAATATATCAATCTTACCAGTTGACATAAAGCTGTGCATTCCTTCAATTCCTGATCTATATCCAACCTTAAATAGTTTCCAACTTAACCAGCAAGTTAATACAGGGTATACTACCATGTACATAACTGGTCCTATCCATGGAATAGTAGTAGCACCTTGTGAAATTGATAAACACATTGTTAATAATATAGGTATAATAGTCGCAACCCAAAGAGAATCTCCAATTGCTGATGTTGGTCCTATTAAAGCAACCTTAACACCACTAATTAATTCAGGTGTACACTGTCCATTTGCATTAGCTTCCTCTAAACCACAAACTATACCATTACAAATGCTACCTACTTGAGCTTCTGTATTAAATAATGTAATATGTCTTTCAAGAGCTTCTGCCTTTTCTTCCTTAGTGTCATATAATTCATCTATAACAGGAGCCATTGATTGTCCAAATGCCATACCTAACATACTTTCTGCTTGTTGGGAGCATCCATTCCAAAAAAACCAATTTAAAAATGATTTTTTAAGTGTCTTTTCGCTTATTTTCTTCCCCATAATTATACCTCCTTCTTAACTGATAAACTATTTACACAAGTGTAATAAAGAACCGCTACTATAATAGCTATTACAGCAACTGCCATAGTATTTAAGTTGAGATAAGTTACAGCAATAAATCCAGCAAGGAATATAACAATATGATAACGTTTCTTTAATAAGAAAGATAAAATAATCCCCATTCCTAGCGCAGCCATCATTCCGCCAAATATACCTAATAAAGTAGTTATCCAACCTGGTATTAAAGTTACAAAGTCAGCTTGTGCTGAAGCAGCTGTAATTGAAGTTAAAACAATAACTGCTGGTATAAATCTACATGCAAAACCAATTAATTGTCCAAAAACAACATTAGGAATATACATCTTTTTAGTTTCTCCTTGTGCTGCATATTTTTGAGCAATACGATTTAAAGGAAGATTACATGCATAAGAAACATTCCACATCAATTGTCCAACTAATCCTCCGATACCTGCAAAAACAACTGCTAATCCAATAGCTTGTGTTGCATCCATTCCCTTACCAAACACAAGAGCTCCTGCTACACCTATATATGTTGCGTAAGATAAATCCCAAGCAACTGCACCACCTGGTGTTACATTTCCCATATACATTATTTGTAGTGGAATACCAACAATCATCGCTGTTTGTAAATCTCCCATTATTAATCCAACTATAAAAGCTGCTACTAAAGGTCTTCCTAATGTATACCATCCAATTGTATTACCTACAATTGATCCAATAGAACCTAAGTAAATAAATAACCCAATTAAAATAATTTGAATAATACTCATAAAAATTCTCCCCTTATTATTATTAAGCATAATCGCTCTTTAGATAGAATTATATTTATAATTTCTTACCTTAATAAAACGTTTAATAAATATATATCTGCTGTGGCCACTAAGCAAAAATTCCTTTATTAAAACTGTATTATTCTAAAACAAATGACTTATATTATTTAATTGTTTTTTTAAAAGCTTCCCAAGATGTTTTGCTCGCACTAGGTAGCTGTTGGAAATTAACTTCTAATCCACTATCAACAAGGCTATCTATAATTTTTACATCATTGTCACTTAAATAAAAAATCCCTGTTGAGCCGCTTAGCTTGTGATTTGTATCAGCTCTCTTCGCTATGTTACCAAGCATTATAAATTCACAATCTGAAATTTCATCTTTAATTTCTTCAAGTTTTATTGGAAATTTTACTATTACTAAGCGGTTTTTATCTCCTCCTTTTGACAACATTACTTTAGCTTCTTCAGTTGTAACTATATGTGTCTTATAAGTTGAAGGAACCCCCATTGTCATTATTGATTTTAACATTGGATTTTTTGCACTAGAATCATCAATTGCAATTATCTCACCGATACTAAGGGTTGGACACCATGCAACTATCGTTTGTCCATGAATTAATCTATCATCTACTCTTATATAAGTTTTGCCCATCATTAACCTCTCCTTTAATTATCTTTAATTATTACCATAATTCATTTTCTATTAAGCTTGCATACATATATGTCACTGTATATCCACTGCTATTTGATTCTATTTGTCGCACCCTACCATTAGTTGGATAATATTCTTGATATGGAAATGTATTAACCTTTCCTTGGAACACTTGATATTGCTTTAGTCCACAATACCATTGCTTTACTTCCTCTTCATTTAACACAAAATAGGCCTGAGGAATAAATCCAACTAAATCCTCAAAAGTCTCGCCATATACTAATCGTATATTACTTCCTTTTTCTCTTAATCTCTTTACTGCAGTAGTTACTGCATCATGAGTATTTATATGCCGTGGATGCATTGATCCTCTCCAGTGTGTAATCACCAAATCTACCTTTTCATCTATAAAATATCTTTCCATCCTATCTGAAAACTCTTCTAAAGATGGCATATTATTTGATACATATCCAAGCCATATAGTATCTCCCCCTAAATCATTTGCCGCTCTTTCATTTTGTTTTAATAAATCCTTTAAATATAAATTTTTTTCTTCATCCGTTGCATTAGGATCTTCAAGTCTTCCTTGAGTTACATGAATAAATGTACAGTGTGCACCTTCCTTTGCATATTTAATCATCAATGGCCCCCCTAAAAGTTCTGCATCTAACGAATGAGCTCCAATACTAACTACTCTTTTTATAATACTCACATTTCTCACCTCTTTTTATAATGTTTTTCTATAGTCTACAAATATTCTAAATAATTTAACGCCATGTCTTTCATAAAATCTTCTTCCTGGAATATCTGTAGATACAAAATACAAATGATATATACCCCGTTTCTTCATTTCTTGTTGCATAATATCAAACAATATTCCACCTATCCCATAATTTCTTGCCTCTTTTGCTACTCCAATCGGTCCAAATCTCATAGGATTTCCATCTATCATCCTCATACAAAAGCCTACTATCTTTTCTTCTTTATTTAAAACTAACAATACACAATCTTCTGCTGTATTATTTTGCATAGAAATTAATAGATTTCTTTTCCATCCTCCACCAAACTCAACTTTTGCAAATTCTAATGCTTCTAATGCATATTTATAATCAAAGTTTACAATTGAAAACCCTTTTTCTTTTGCTACCTTCAACTTTTGAATTGTATCTTCACTTAATTGATAATCGTGTAAATCTTTGCACATAGAATAGCTTTCATCACCTGCGACATATCCTAACTTTTCAAAAAACTTTATTGCACATTTATAATTTTCTTTATCCACACCTGGGAAAATATAGTTTGGACTATATGCTCCGAGTGTAATATTTTCAGCACCTAGCACTTTTAATTTCTTCTCAACTTTAGATACAAGAGCATGTCCAATTCCTCTTCTTTCATAAGCTGGATCTACAAATACTACATTTATCCATCCTCTTTTTGGCTCTAACCCTCTTTCTAAATAAGGAAATATACGTTTAGTTCCTAATATATAACCAACAACCCTTCCTTCTTCGATAGCCACATAGCTTAATTGGGAGTTAAAATTATCATCAAATAATATCTGCTTTCTAAATTTATTAACACTAATTAAATCCCATTCTAATGTACTATTCCATAAGTTAATAACCTCTGCTTCAAATTTTTGAGAATAATTCAATATTTTCATTTCTAAATTTCCTCCTGTATCAAAAACATACTCCACATATTAACAAGTTAACATGTTAACCTATTAACTAATCTAATTGTACAATGTTAATATTTACATTTCAAGGTTTTTTTGTTATTTATTAACATTTTTGTTTCTTCATATTTCTACATTATCTATTTGCTCTTACTACATCTTTCATAATAAATAAAAGAATTTTATGTTTATATCAAATAAAAAATCTGTATATGTATAAAATTTCGTTTTATACATATACAGATTTGTATGCATTATCTAGTTTTGTTACAATGTTTCTGGAACTCTTTGAATTACCTCTACAAATGTAAATTTCCCATCTTCGTATTCATACTTAAATATTGCGCAGTTAGAAAAAGCATTTCTAGGTAATTTACTTGCATCATAGCAATGTTCTAGAAATCTTAAACATGCACCAGCGTGTGAAACTGCTAATACATATCTATGATCTTCTTTCTGCATAATCTCGTGACAAGTTTTCACAACTCTTTCTCTACACATATCTCTAGATTCTCCACCATATTTAGTAAAGAATGTTTCAAATGTCTCTCTATCAGGGTTTAAATCCTCGCTTTCACCTTCAAAAGTTCCAAAGTTCATTTCCTTTAAACCTTTTAATCTAGTATATGGCATACTATTTTCTGTTACAATTTCTAGCGTATCAGAACATCTTTCTGCTGTTGAGCAGTATAAATGGTCAAGTTCTATATCTTTAAAATATTCTCCTGCTGCTTTTGCTTGTTCTATTCCAAAATCAGTTAATGGGGAATCACACCACCCTTGTATCTTTCTTCTTAAATTAAATAATGTTTGTCCATGACGCATCATATAAAATATCTTTTTCATCTTCATACCTCCCCTTTACGTTTACATTGTATTACTTGGAGTTAACTCCAAGTCAATATCTTTTTATAAATTTGTTAAAAAATAAGATATCCCAACAAAGCCATTTTAACTTTGCTGGGATTTAAACTCCACTATATTAGATAAGATAATTATACTTTTTTACTATATTATTTTTTACTTACTCCAATACCATTTTTATATCATTTACTATTAACTCTTCTGTTAAATGATAACGCTGATATAACTCATTTAGAGGAACTCTATCTGTAAATTCTTTTGTGGCTCCGAAGTTTAATACTTTCATCTCTTTATCACCATAGAATCTTGATATTTTTTCTCCAAACCCACCATCTAGTATTCCATCTTCTAATGTAATTACTAATTTATGATTATCTAATAGTTCTGTTAATAACTCTTTATCAATTCCTGTAATAAACCTAGGATTAATTAATGTAGCATCAATTCCTATTTCTTCTTTTAATTTTTCTTGTACCTTCTTACCTAGCCCATAGAAGGAACCAAGACCTATTATTGCCACTTCACTACCATTAATAGTCTTTTCATAAGTATTTAGTTTATTAAAATCAGCTTCAACTTTAACACCAGTAGAAATTACATCTGTATTGGGAAAACGTATAGCTACTGGCTGATTATCTTTTGGTGAATCAAACACATAATGTAAAGCTATAGTGGCTTCCACCATCCCAAGATTAGGACCAAAATGTCCACCTGTTGTACTTGCTTTCTCAAAAAGTACTTCTCTTATTTCTTCTGCTAAATCATTTAACTCTATTTTTTAAAGGAGTTGATAGATATGAATTATAGTATAAAAGAAGTTTCTAAAATGGTAAATTTACCTCACTCAACTATTCGCTATTATGATAAAGAAGGGCTACTCCCCTTCCTTTAAAGAAAAGAATCAGGTTATCGTATTTTTACCGAAGGTAATATTCAAATGTTAAAATCATTGAGTGCTTTAAAAATACAGGTATGTCTATTCTAGAAATTAAACAGTTTGTTAATTGGGTTAAAGAAGGTGATTCCTATTTAGAATAAAGATATAAACTGTTTATGGAAAGAAAAAAACAGTACAAGCACAAATTAAAGCTCTTCAGAAACAATTGGATTTAATTGATCATAAATGTTGGTATTATAAAACCGCAATGGAAGCTGGTACTGAAAGTATCCACTTTACTAAAAATTCTGATGATTTATCCTGCTTATAACTATAGATAATGCAAAATAGTTATGAGTTAAAGAAAAAAGTCAGCAAAGCTGACTTTCAATTTTATAACCTTATGAGCTATTTAGCAGCTTCATTCTTAATGATTACCTCTTAACTTAAATAACTCCTATTTTTTTAGCTATTTCTAAATTTACTCCTAATACATTAACTGTTTCTTCACCGAATATATTTAAAAACTTCCCTTTAGTATTATTATCAATAATCTCTAGTAACTCTTCTTCTGCTAAGCCTGTAGTTTTTACTAGATTAGCAACTTGTATTTTAGCAGACTCAGGAGAAATATGAGGATCTAGTCCTGATCCTGAAGCAGTTAATAAGTCTGTTGGTATATCTTCTTTTTTTACATCAGGATTATTTTGCAAAAATTCAGCCATATCTTCTTCAACTCTTGTTATTAGGTCAGGATTTGATGGAGCGTAGTTATCTGATCCTGACCTAACTCCAGTATAAGTTCCATTCTCTTTTTCTTCAGCTGTATAAGTATTATAATTTACAGCTGACGGACGACATTTCATAAATCTTTCGTCTGTAAAGTCTTGTCCTACTAGCTCTGAACCTACTTCTTTTCCATTAACCTCTATAATACTTCCATTAGCTTTATTAGGAAATAATACTTGTGAAATACCTGTTACAACTAATGGATAGATTATTCCACATAGTAGTAATAACACTACTGAAAAAATCATGATCTTTTTTAGTCCATTTAACATCTTACTCATTTTTGTTTCCTCCTATTATATTCCTATAATCTTTAATAAAGGATTTATTATAAGGTCTATAATCTTTATACCTATAAAAGGGGTAATTACTCCACCTAAACCGTAAATAAGCATATTTTTAGCTAACATTTTTCCAGAGCTCATAGGTTTATACTTAACACCTTTCATTGCTAAAGGAATAAGTGCTGGAATTATTATTGCATTAAATATTAAGGCAGATAAAATAGCACTTTCTGGAGTTGCAAGTTTCATAATATTAAGAATTTGCATTTCTGGTATTACTATCATAAATATAGCTGGAATTATAGCGAAGTATTTTGCAACGTCATTTGCTATACTAAATGTAGTAAGTGATCCTCTTGTGATTAGAAGCTGTTTACCTATTTCTACAACTTCAAGAATCTTTGTTGGATCTGAATCTAAGTCAACCATATTGGCAGCTTCTTTTGCTGCAGAGGTACCACTATTCATAGCTAGTCCTACATTAGCTTGAGCAAGTGCTGGAGCATCATTTGTCCCATCACCAGTCATTGCAACGATCTTACCTTCAGCTTGTTCCTTCTTTATAGCTTCTATCTTATCTTCAGGCTTACATTCAGCTATAAACCCATCTACTCCTGCTTCTTGAGCTATAGTTGCTGCTGTTAGTGGATTATCTCCAGTACACATTATAGTTTTTATTCCTATTTCACGAAGTCTTGCAAATCTCTCTACTAATCCTGGTTTAACTGTATCTTTTAAATATATTACTCCAAGAATTTTGTTATCTACTGATACTACAAGCGGTGTTCCTCCTAGCTTTGATACGTCATTAACACTATTTTCTAAGTCATCTGGAATACTTCCATTTTGTTCTTTTACATATTTAATAATTGAATCTGCTGCACCTTTTCTAATTTTTGTACCATCTTCTAAATCTATTCCACTCATACGAGTTTGTGCTGTAAATTCTATAAAGGTTGCATCATAAAATTTATTTATATCAAGTTTATTATCAAGAGTAGTTCCAAGCTCAACAATAGATTTCCCTTCTGGAGTATCATCTTTTAATGAGGATGCTACTGAGTACTTAATAAGTTCACCTTCACTAACTCCATAAACAGGGATAAATTTTGATGCTAGACGATTCCCATATGTTATAGTTCCTGTTTTATCAAGAATCATAGTATCTACATCCCCACAAGCTTCTACTGCTTTACCTGACATAGCAATTACATTAAATCTTGTTACTCTATCCATTCCAGCTATTCCTATTGCTGAAAGAAGACCGCCTATAGTTGTTGGAATTAAACATACTGTTAAAGCAATCAATGTTGAAATTGGAATATCTACATTGCAATACGCTGCTATAGGATATAAAGTAACTATAACTATAAGAAATATAATAGTTAAACTTACAAGTAAAGTGTTAAGTGCTATCTCATTAGGTGTCTTTTGTCTTGAAGCACCTTCAACCATATTTATCATCTTATCTAAGAAAGATTCACCTGGGGATGATGTTATAATAATCTTTAGCCAATCACTAGCCACAGTAGTTCCACCAGTAACTGATGCAAAATCTCCTCCACTTTCCTTTACTACTGGTGCTGATTCCCCTGTAATTGCAGATTCATCTACTGAAGCAATTCCATCTATAACTTCACCGTCATTTGGTATTATTTCTCCACTCTTTACTAAAACTATATCGCCTTTTTTTAGTTCTGAAGCATTTATTATCTCTTCAGTTCCATCATCATATACAATTCTAGCCTTAGTATCCTTCTGAGTTTTCTTTAAAGTCTCTGCTTGAGCCTTACCTCTTCCTTCCGCTACTGCTTCAGCAAAGTTTGCAAATAATACAGTTATAAACAGTATTACAGAAACTACAATATTATATAACCTTAAATCTTCTACACTTTCTCCAAATATATTAGGAAATATAGAAAGTAATACTGTTATAAAAAAGCCTACTTCTACTACAAACATAACTGGATTTTTAATCATATATTTAGGGTTTAATTTTATAAATGAATTTATTACTGATGATCTTAAAATATCTTTAGTAATAAACTTTGAATTTTTCTTTTTACTCATACAAATCACCTCTATCTCCAAAGAGTTAAATGTTCTGCTATAGGTCCTAGTGATAAAACTGGAAAGAATGTTAACGCAGAAAATATTAAAACTACCATAACTAATGTTAATGAAAATCCAAAGGTATTTGTCCTAAGTGTTCCTATGGATTCATTTACTCTTCTTTTAGCCATTAATGATCCTGCAATTGCTAACTGAATGATTATTGTTATATAACGCCCTACAAACATTACAATTCCTGTAGTTATATTCCAAAAGTAGCTATTATCTGCAAGTCCTTCAAAGCCTGAACCATTATTAGCTGCTGAGGATGCAAATTCATATAGTACTTGTGTAAGTCCATGAAATCCTGGATTGCTTATCCCATCAACTCCTGCTGAAACTGAAACAGCCAATGCTGAAAATGCTAATATAAGTAATGGATGAAGTATAATACACATAGCTGCGAGCTTCATTTCTTTTCCTTCTATCTTCTTTCCAAGATATTCAGGTGTACGTCCTATCATAAGTCCGCAAATAAATACAGCTATAATTGCATATAATGCCATATTCATAAATCCTACACCTTTACCTCCAAAAACTACATTTAGCATCATATTTAGTAATGCTACCATTCCTCCTAGAGGTGTAAGTGTATCATGCATATTGTTTACTGTACCTGTTGTAAATGAAGTGGTTACAGTTGTAAATAAGGATGACTGAGCTATCCCAAATCTTACTTCTTTACCTTCCATACTTCCCATAGCTTGGCTTAACCCAACCTCTGCTAGCTCAGGATTTCCAGCTTTCTCTGCTAAATAACAAACTGTAAGCCCTATTAAGAATAAAATTGACATAGCTACGAAAATTGTTCTACCTTCCCCACCAAACAATACATTATTCTTATTTTTATTACTGCCAATATCTTCTTCTTTTTTACGATAATATACCATAAGACCAAAAACTATAATACAAGCCCCTGGTAAAACCATCATTGATAATAACTCTATAATATTTGAAACAACTGTAGGGTTTTCTAAAGGTGTTGATGAATTGGCTCCTAAAAATCCACCACCATTAGTTCCTATATGCTTTATTGACTCAAGAGCTGCTATAGGTCCCATAGCGATATCTTGATATTTTCCTTCTATTGTCTCTACAGTTTTATTAGCACTTAAATTTTGTGGGACACCTTGTCCAACTAATAAAATACCAACTATTAAAGAAAGTGGTATTAAAGCTCTAGTAATCACTCTTACTACATCAACGAAAAAGTTTCCTAAGCTTTTCTTGCCTGCTATACCTCTAATAAAAGCCATACATACTGCATATCCACTAGCTGCGGCTAAAAACATCATAAATATAATAACTGCCATTTGGCTTAAATATGATAAACCAGATTCTCCTGAATAATGCTGAAGGTTTGTATTAGTCATAAAACTTATAATTGTATTAAATGAAAGGCTTGGTTCCATTGATTCTATATTATTAGGATTAAATATAGGTAGATTTTGAATTCTAAGAATTATATAACCAATTAAAATCATTACTCCATTTGTAGCTATAAGAGCTAATGCATACTGCTTCCAATTCATATCCTCTTTTTTAATCCCACATATTCTAAAGATAAAATTATCTATAGGATTAAAAACAGGATCTGCAAAGGTCTTTTTATTATCAGCTATATGATATAAATATCTACCAATTGGTATAACTAATGCAATAAATAAACATAAAACTAAAATTATTTGTAACATATCTTATCCCCCTAAACTTAAAACTTCTCTGGATTCACAAGAGCATATAAAAGATATCCTCCGAGAAAAATTATTATTATTCCTAACAAAAACATAAAAGTTTTCCCCCTTAATTACTTATTTATTTGTTTATCACACCATCTTATTAATAAGCTGCTGCTTGAGAAAAGTATGAAAATTAATCCTATCATCATTAAATCCATAGTTTACGTCCACCTCCTATTGCTTTTATGTATTTAATATATAACTTACCAAATAAAGTTTGTGTTAATCTTATATATAAAGACATAAAGAAAGTATAAAGATTTTATTTAGTATTATTTAAATTTATTAATATCAAACACTTCATAAAATATCTTTATACTTTCTTAACATCTATAAATAAATCTTTATTTTATTTTTATATTCACTATATTATAATTGTTGTATAAAATTAACTTGTTTTAAATATGGGGGTTAAAATGAATGATTCTAGACCTGATCCTGAAAAACTACTTAAAGAAATAAAGAAAAAGGAAGAAGAGTCTTCTCGTGGTAAACTTAAAATATTTTTTGGTTATGCTGCTGGTGTAGGTAAAACATATGCTATGCTCGAAGCAGCTCATGCTTCAAAAAACTTAGGTATAGATGTAATTGTAGGGTACATAGAGCCCCATTCTAGGCCAGAAACAATAAGTCTTCTTGATGGTTTAGAAATATTACCACCATTAATAATAAATAAAAAAGGTATTACATTAAAAGAATTTGATGTAGATAAGGCTATTGAAAGACATCCAAAGATTATTTTAGTAGATGAACTCGCTCATACAAATGCTCATTTATGCCGTAATTTAAAAAGATATCAAGATATTGAAGAATTATTAAAGGCTGGTATCGATGTTTATACAACAGTTAATGTTCAACATATAGAAAGCTTAAATGATATAGTCTACCAAATAACTAAAATTACAGTTAACGAAAGAATTCCTGATAAGGTTTTTGATAATGCAGATAAAATTGAATTAGTTGATATTGAACCTGATGACTTAATAGCTAGATTAAATAGTGGTAAAGTGTATAAAAGTAGCCAAGCTAAGAGAGCTTTAGAGAATTTCTTTACTAAAGATAATCTCATTGCACTTAGAGAAATAGCTTTAAGACGTACAGCAGACCAAATAAATAATACCTTTGAAAAAAGAATACCGAAATCTAATCATAGTTATTATACTAATGAACACATATTGATATGTTTATCAAGCTCACCATCTAATGCAAAAGTAATTCGTACTGCTGCTAGAATGGCCAATGCTTTTCATGGCAAATTTACAGCATTATTTGTTGAAACACCTAATACAAAAGAGTTTTCAAAAAATAATATAAACAGTTTAAGGTCAAATGTTAAACTTGCTGAACAGCTTGGTGCAAATATCGTAACTATATATGGAGATAATATTCCTAAACAAATTGCATATTATGCAAGTATATCAAATGTATCAAAATTAGTTATCGGAAGATCTAATAATAAGAAAGGTCTTTTCCCAAAGCAAAGTTTTGTAGGAAGCTTAACAGAGCTTGCTCCTAGCTTAGAAATATACATTATTCCTGATAGTATAAAACCTTATAATAAAAATAATCCTAGACGTTTTAAAATAACTACACCTAAATTTATTGATATATTAAAATCAATTCTTATTTTGATAACAATAACTATTTTAGGATATTTATTTTATAAACTAGGTTTTAATGAAGCAAATATTATTACAGTTTATATATTAGGAGTTTTATTTATATCAATATGTACAGACGGGAAGCTATATAGTACAATCGCTTCGTTTTTAAGTGTTCTTATATTTAATTATTTTTTTACTGAACCTAGATTTACATTAAAGGCATATGATAATGGTTATCCAGTTACCTTTATAATTATGTTCATAGCAGCTACATTAACAAGCACCTTAACTAAAAGAGTAAAAAAACAAGGTCATCAAAGTGCTATGCAAGCAAGAAGTACAGAGGTTTTATTAGAAACTAGTCAGAAACTTCAACAAGCAACTGATAAAGCTAATATCTACTCTGTTATGGGTGAACAATTATTAAAGCTTCTTAACTCTACAGTTATGATATATCCCGTAACTAACAATAGCATTACTTCTACTCCAATAACTTTTCTTAGCTCTACCGAAGAGTCTATTGATGAATATATTACTTCTGATGAAATAGCTGTTGCAAAGTGGGTTCTTAAAAATAATAAAAATGCTGGAGCTACTACTCACACCTTATCTGGTGCAAGATGCTTATATCTTTCAGTTAGAGGACAAGATACTGTTTATGCTGTTGTAGGTATTGCTATAAATAAATCCGAGCTTGATTCCTATGAAAGAAATCTACTAATTGCTATGCTTGGAGAATTTGGACTTTCACTTGAAAAAGAAACTATTAACGAAATAAAAAAAGAAATCCATGCTCAAGCAAAGCAGGAACAACTTAGATCTAACCTTTTACGTGCCATCTCTCATGACTTAAGAACTCCTTTAACATCAATCTTAGGAAATGTAGGATTTCTAATAGGTAATGGAGATATGTTAGATAAAGATAAAATTAATGAATTATATTTAGATATATATGATGATTCTAAATGGCTTATTAACTTAGTTGAAAATATACTATCAGTAACTAGACTAGATAATGGTTCTGTTTCTATTAAGCTAGAGCCTGAATTATTAGATGAAGTAATTTTAGAAGCACTTAAACATATTAATAGACGGTGCTCTGAATATAATATTACTGTTGATTTATCAGATGACTTTTTAATGGCTAATATGGATTCTAAGTTAATAATTCAAGTAATAATTAATATTGTAGATAATGCTATAAAATATACTCCACCTGGAACAAATATTAAAATAAGTGCTCGCCCTTATACTGAAGATAGATTAGTTATAGAAATCAGTGATAATGGTAACGGAATTAGTGATACTGACAAACTTAAAATATTTGACATGTTCTTTACTTCAAGTAATAATACTGGTGATAATAGACGGGGTTTAGGCTTAGGATTATCACTTTGTCAATCAATAATTAATGCTCATGACGGTGAGATTTGGGTAAGCGATAATAAGCCTAAGGGAACTATTTTTTCATTTACGCTTAAATCAAAGGAGGTTAAAATCTATGAATAACTATAATATTTTCATTATAGAAGACGATAAAGCCATAAGAAACTTGATAACGACAACTTTAGAAGTTCAAGGATATAAATATCAAACAGCCTCTAATGGAAGTTCTGCTATTATGGGAGTACTTTCCTCAAAGCCTGATATAATCATCTTAGATTTAGGTCTTCCTGATATGGATGGTATTGATATAATAAGAAAGATTCGTTCATGGTCAGATGTTCCAATAATAGTTGTTAGTGCTAGAAGTGAAGATAAAGATAAAATCGATGCTCTTGACTCTGGCGCAGATGACTATTTAACAAAACCATTTAGTACCGATGAATTACTTGCACGGCTTAGAGTTACATTAAGAAGACTTAGAAACCAAAACTCTACACCTCAATCTATATCTGATACAACTTTTATTAATGGCGACTTAAAAATTGATTATTTATCAAGACAAGTTTATATAGAAGATAAAGAAATACATCTTACACCAAATGAGTACAAGCTCCTATGCTTGCTTGCTAAAAATGTAGGTCGTGTTCTTACTCATAATTACATTCTTAAAGAGGTTTGGGATAGCACATTATCCTGTGATACACAATCATTAAGAGTATTTATGGCTACACTTAGAAAAAAAATAGAAAAAGATAAATCTAATCCAAAGTATATTCAAACTCATATTGGTGTTGGATATAGAATGATTAAAATTGATTAGTTTATTAAAATAAAGGACTACCTCCTAGTAGTCCTTTATTTTGATTGTAAATTAGTATATAAATTTTTTGTATCTAAGTTTATACGCGCCCTATAAAAATCCTCTCCATACTCTATATACTTTTCAGTTCTTTTATAATTATAAGAAGTTATTCTTTGTAAATTATTCATAGGTGCTTTAAAGGTTGGCTCTAAATCCCAAGCTGCTCTATAATGCTTTCCTGACATATTTAAATCACCTTTCTTCTCATAATATATTCCTAATAAATTATGGACTTCTCCTGAAGAATCATTTATAAACATAGCTTTATGAATATAATCTAATGCTACTTCAAAATTATTTTCTTTTAAGTTGCTTATTGCTTCTTTAATATTTCTTGTATATTCTTTTTCAACTAAATACATATCAAACATAATTCTTATGCCTCCATATCCACCTTTCCTTTTGCCTATATTATATAAAGAAAAAAATAAATAGGATGTTAAGATATATTCATACTTATAAAGATCATATTAAAATTTGTAGTTTTACTTATCGAGTAAAAAAATAATGGAAAAGCCCTTAATCTAAAGACTCTTCCATATTATAATATTTTACTATATCTCCATTATAATTGGTATAATTATAGGTTTTCTCTTTGTTTTGCTATAAATAAAATATCCTACTTCATTACGTATATATTTCTTTATTTCACTCCATTTTAGAATTCTATTATCTATGCAATATTCTAAACTTCTACTAGCTACTTCCCTTATTTCAGAAACTAGTCCTTCAGATTCTCTAACATATACAAACCCTCTAGTCACTATATCAGGTCCACATAAAATATCCTTGCTTTCTTTTTCTAAAGTAACAACAATATTTATAATTCCATCATTCGATAATACCTTTCTATCTCTTAATACAATATTTCCAATATCACCGATACCAACACCATCTACTAAAACATTCCCAACTTGGACTTTTCCATTTATTCTAGCGGTTTTTCTAGTAAGTTCTAAAACATTTCCATTTTCTAATATAAATGTATTTTCCTTTTTTAATCCAAGCTGTTGTGCTATAAGTGAATGTTTTCTTAAATGCTTATACTCCCCATGTACAGGCATAAAAAACTTTGGTCTAACTATAGAATGTATAAGCTTTAATTCTTCTTCACAAGCGTGACCAGATACATGAATATCTTCAATAGCTTTATATATTACATTAGCGCCTTTTTTAACTAACTCATTTATAACTCTTGATACTGGCTTTTCATTTCCTGGTATAGGAGTAGCAGAAATAATTATCATATCACCTTGTTCGATATGTATACTTCTATGAGTTCCTGCTGCTATTCTAGTCAATGCTGACATTGGCTCTCCTTGACTACCTGTAGTTACAATAGTAATTTGCTCACTATTATATAGCTTAATATCTTTTAAATCTACCAATGTTCCGTCTGGTATATTTAAGTAACCTAAATTCATTGCAACTTCTGATATTTTCTCCATACTTCTTCCACTAAAAGCTACTTTTCTTCCATATATCACTGAAGAATCTATTATTTGTTGTAACCTATGGATATTAGATGCAAATGTTGCAACTATTATTCTACCATTAGCTTTTGAAAATAGATTTTTTAGAGTTTCCCCTACTGTCTTTTCTGACATTGTATATCCACTATGCCCTGAATTAGTACTATCAGCCATAAGAAGTAATACTCCACGCTTCCCTAACTCTGCAAATCTACCTAAGTCTATTACTTCTCCATCTACCGGGGTAAAATCTACTTTAAAATCACCTGTGTGAACTATTACTCCTAATGGAGTATGTATAGCAAGAGCACAGCTATCAGCAATACTATGATTGGTTCTTATAAATTCTACCTTAAGCTTATCAAGCTTAATAATTTCACCTGGTGTTACTAAATTCAAAGATGTAGTACTTAGCATATTAGCTTCATCAAGCTTACTTTCAATTAAGCCTAATGTTAATTTAGTCCCATAAATAGGTACATTAATTTGTTTTAATATATATGAAAAAGCTCCTATATGATCTTCATGTCCATGAGTTACAAAAAAGCCTTTTACTCTTTCCTTATTTTTTACTAGGTAAGATACATCAGGAATTACTACATCAACTCCTAGCATATCAGAATCTGGAAAAGTCATTCCACAGTCTATTACTACTATCTCCTCTCCATACTCTATAACAGTAATATTCTTACCTACCTCACCTAATCCACCTAAAGGTATAACCCTTATTCTATTTTTATTTTCCATTAAAATCTCCTTAGTTAATTATCCATAATTTTTATTTAATAAAATAATCCGCTCAACTAATAAATTAAAATTCTTAATCTACTTAACATTAAATTAAAAATCCACTAATGCCCGTATCAAATTTTTAATTGTATTAATGATTAAATAATTTATTTTAGTCTATAAAAAAACTTAAATAAATACAGAGCTTTACATCAAATATATTCATTTAACTTCCTTTACAACTACTCCTATTATATATAATAAACTTTTTAATTTCAATCTACTTTTTATTTTTATCTACTTTATCATATAATTATCTACATACTTTTTTATCTAATAACTCTATTTTTATTATATATAATAAAAGAATTAGTAGTTAGATTAATTAATTTAACTACTAATTCTACTTTCAACTTAACCAATTATAATCTTTTTAATCTATACAAGTTTTTCTTCAAATATATTATCTAAATTAAGTTTCTTCATTCTATTATTTATTTCATTTATATCAGTAGTATAAAGACCTAATTCTTCCATTCTCTTTAAATATCCAGCTCCAGCGAAAGTATATCTATTCATTCTACCTTCTCTTGTTGCAGACTTTTCATTTGCATATCCTATTAAATCTCCAATTGCTATTGATGCTGGTAATATTAATAGTGGCATTCCTATCATAAGTCTTACAGCGTTATGACCTGCTAATGATCCAGTACATATTGCTTCGGTATGACCTACAAATAATCCTGATTTTTCCCCTGCACAGAATAAATTGTCTACTCCAATAACCTTCATGTCATTAGTCCTTGGTGCAACTGAAAGGTACCTTATTGAATTACCTTTACTTCCTGCATATGGATCAACATACTTAGCATATTCTAATCCTTTAATCTTTCTTAGCTTTTCCAGTGGATAATAAGTTGTCATGAGTTTAGCATGACCTGTATCTAATAAAACTATATTTTCAGCAAATTCTTTTAAAGCATATTGTTGGCACACTTTAGTGCTTAGCTTGTCATAGTTAACATCTTCTTCTGGAACATGCAAGACTACAACACCTTTTTGATCTAATTCATTTCTTATATCTTCTGAAAGACTTTCTTTAGCTAGCTTACAAGATCCTGAAAATGCTCCTAATGAATCATCTTCTCTTTCACCTTGAATATCTTGAACGCCACACCTTGCACTAATACTCAATCTTGGTCCAAAAGCTGGGCATCTTAAAACACACATTGAACATCCATTGCCATATCTTAAGCAATTGCCCATTGGTCCTGTTGATCCTGTAGTTTCTATAAATACATCTCCACTTACATAAGTATCGTCACTTAATAGTATTCCGTTTATCTTGCTTTTTTCAACGTCTACATCCTTCACCCTCTTTTCTAGATGAAGTTTTATTCCCATATCTAAAAGGTATTCTCTTACCTTTCCTTCAATTATATTTACATCATATAAAGTTGCATGCTTATGACCTGGAAAATCTATATTCCTGTGTTTTGACCATTTATCTGTAATCTTTATTAAATCTCCTGCTCCTAATGCTATAAGTTCTTCTGACGCAGTAAATCTTCCGTTATTTCTCATAATTCCGCCAACATTTCCAAGTCCTAAAAGCAAATCTGTTTTTTCATATATATGGACTTCTGCTCCTGCTTTCTTTGCTGTAATTGCAGCTGCGCAGCCTGCCCATCCTCCTCCAACTATAATTACCTTCATATAAATCTCCTTCCTCCAAAGATATTACGAGGATCTGTTTGAACCTTACAAAGCCTCTTTACTCTATGGCCGCTAAATCTAGCAGTACAACTACCACATATTCCTTCACCACAACACATCTTCATATTATTACAACATGATAGGTCTATATCTTTTCTTTCTAACTCATCTAAATAATCTATTACCTTATAAGTTAATATATCTGCACCAGCTATATGAATTAAAGATACGTTATTATATTTAATAAGTGACTTAATAGCCACCTTAGCTTCTGGTGATAATTGCCCCTTTTCAATTAAATTCATTTCTTGTGGGATTAATTCTAATTTATCTAACCATTCATTAACGTATATATCGTTAAATGGTTGCTTATCTACAATAAGTGTTACTTTATTATCATTTTGAATTAGTCTTTTTAACACTGGCATCATAGGTGCCATTCCTATTCCTCTAGCTAATACTAAAACATGGTTATTCTTTTGTTTTTCTATGTTCTTTATCCCAAATACTCCATTCCAATAAGGTCCTCTAATTACTATATTTCCTTCCTTCTTTAGATCCAATATCTTCTTAGTTTTAATACCTCTTATTTCTATCATGACAGTTACTATATTAGTATTTATATCGGATTCTAAAATTGATATTGGAACATCATAATAAATATTTTCATCACTTCTTATAAAGATGAAGCTACCTGGTTTTGCTAAATCTATTGCTAACTTATGAGGTGCTTCAAATTTAATTATCAGTAAAGACTCTTCATGTAATATTCTATCTACTACCTTACAGCTAAAGACTTTTCTTTCTTCTTTAGGTTTATTGCCATTATCATAGAATTCTTGATATATGCAAACTCCTTTCCAGTTTAAGCAATCACAAAAATTACTTCCATGAAGCTGTGAACATAAAATACATTCTCCAGATGCTGCTAAATGACAAGGGCAAGCTTGTCCTACTTAAAAGCAACTTTCTGGAATGAATTAGTAATAGACTTAAAATCAATAGATATGCCTACTAACCCTACAACTATTGCTGATTATTTAAGGTATTACAGAAAACTCTATAATATATCCAGAAGACAATTAGAGGTAAAAGTAAATATTCCTATGAATTCAATTAAAAGCTACGAGGATAAAGATATATATCCTACAAGAGAAGTATCAATAAAATTAGCACAGTTTTTTAATTTAGATACAAAATACTTCTATGATCCATTTTATGAAAATAGCTTAGATATTATAAATATATTAAAAAAATATAGAGGAAATAATACATATGTATCTGTAGCAAAAAAGGTTGGTGTTCATGCTCATACATGGAGAGATTGGGAAAATGGTAAATACTTTATAAAAAGAGAAAATTTTTATAAACTAAAAAGACTAAGGATTATTCCCTAGTCTTTTCCTTTAACATTAATAAACCTTCATAAATATCGTTTCACAATAAATTGTTAATATTAGATTATAAGCAAAATCAAAAAGATTATGTATTTTCGTCTCTGTACTTCTATTTACACTATCTAAATACCTTACCTTTTCCATGAAATCCATAGATAATATATCTTCATTTATATTTGAAACATATAAAGTTAACCACCTTAATAAATCATTGTTCATATTGTAGTTTTTTTTAATTCTAAATATTACATTCTCTATAAATGTTGGTCTACATAATTTTTGCATTTCATTACTGCATAAAGAAAAACTCATAAATAATTTATCTGTTATTTTTCTTTCTAACTTTTCATTTATATTAAGTATAATATTATATGCAATATAATTAAATGAACAATTTATATATAAAACATCATTTGTAATATATTCATTAAGAATATTCTTTATATTATAATTATAATCATTTTTATAATTGCTTAACCCTCTTGTAAGTTCATCCATTAAGAAATTTGTGTAATCACACCTACTATATATATCATTCTCAGTTGAATTAACTTCATTCCTATCCCTTTTATATTCATCAAGTATAATAAGGTATTTATCATCTAGCATAGTCAGACCTACATATTCATCATAATTTACTCTAAATCCATCAATCTCATAACTATACTTTTTTTTAGTATTTCGATCTCCAAATACAACAAAACCATTTTCTTTAAAATAATTAATAAAAAACCATTCCCACTGCCCTAATAAATTTACATTACAATTTATTAAAGTTCCTGAAGTTATGAATAATCTTCCAATTGTATTAAAAGCTTCCTGTAATCCTTTATTATAATGCCTGTTCCCTCTTAAATCACTCATATGCTTATTGATTCGTCCTTTAATATTGGTAGACTTACCTATATAAATAAATTTTTTATATTTTGATGCTATATAATATATTCCAACATTAGCATCTACCTTCATTAGTTTTTCTAGTTCTTCAAAAATCTCTTTCATAACAACCTCCATTAATAGTTATTGTCATGATTACATTGCTTTAATCAGAAAAGATTGAACTTTAAATTAATTATTAATTTAAACAAATAAGACCACATTTCCTAAAAAGAACTACGGTATATCCATAGTTCTTATATTTTTCCTAACTCACCAGGCATTTTACTTATGAAAGTTGTAATTGCTTTTTCTCTTCCCCTAATAATATTAAGACTATGCCACATAGGCATATGAAGTAGATTCTCTATTTCGAAATCATTTCCTATTTCTTCTTTTAATAAATTGAAATTTTCCTTTTCAGCTCCTGCTAAAAGCATGAAGTTACATCCAGTACCCTTTAATGGTTCCCAAAGCTTTATATTTTTAAATTGGCCTAAAAATTGGCAGGTGAACACATAGGTTGTCCTAAACTTTCTATCCTCAGCTAAGTTTTTAATCATAAGACTCGCACTATTATCAAGTTGATGGATTTCATCAAGCATTATATGAACAACTTTTCTTTTATCCCTATCCGAAATCAACGCAGCTCTCTTCTGCCCTGCTAATTTCATTCTGGATAGAAAGTAAGTCATTACTATATCCTTTAATTCATAATCTGTGAAGTAACCTTCAGGCATAAGCACTAATACCACCTTATTTTGTTCAAATATTTCTGTGAAGTTAACATTGTTCCTATCTATCCCCAAAAGCATTTCCTCTGTTCTACTATCTCTCATAAGAGCATTAAATCTATCTAATACTCTATCTGCTTTTTCATTGGTTCCACTTGTATAGCTCTTACCAGCTTTACTCTTAGTAGTCTCATCTAAACTTTCTAATATAGAAAATCTAAAATCATCTTCCCTATAAATATTCATTTCTTTAACTTTACTAACTGCTGTATATCTAAATCTGTAGTCGGTAAGTATTTTATAAATACTATACATGTCAGTATATCCAGCTATAAAACAAATACTACATGCTGATATTAATATATTTCTCATATTTGCAGTAAGCGGCTGTGCATCTCCAATATTAATAGTATTAATGAATTTTTCCATCAACATACAATAATCAGATGCAAACCTCTTTATTGTTCGTTCGTATTCATCATCCTTAGGAATAAATGAAATATCAAGCTCTGGATAATCAAAAGTAAATCCTTTGCTTAGATCCAGTACAACTACATCATCTTTAGGAATATGTCTTGCTACTTCCCAAGCATTTTTATTATTTTCAATGTAATCAAAGTAAATAATGCAATCTCCACCTTTATATGCATTATAAACATAATTTTCAAAGTATGTTGACTTACCAGCCCCTTTAACTGAAACAATAGCTTTAGATTGGCATAATAAATCTTTATTTCTACTCCAATAAGCTTCACTTTTACCACCATAGATATGCCCTATTGGAATATATCCATCTTGAAGTTCCTTAGGTACTTTAATTTCAGCATAATCTAATCTTTCTATACCTAATTCTTTTTGAAGTGTAACTTGTGGTAATTGTAATAAGTTTTGTAATTCACTTACACTTAGTATCATTTTTTGATTATCTAAAGGCGCATAAAACAGTTCTCTGTTCACTATTCTATTTAAACTATATTTAGACTCTTTTATAGTTTTTAATATTAATGTATTATCTAAATCTAAACATCCAAAGCAATTTGCAAACTGCTCCAATATAAAATTTCTTCTACCTTCACTTTTAGCATATACTATTCCTCTGATGGATACTTCAAATCCTCTCTCTGTTCCTTTTTCTAAAGTTGCTCTTTTTAATCCTCTTTCTCTCTTTATTAAGCTAACATCATCATCTGTTGTGTCAATTTTCTCTACTCCATCTGGACCATACATTATCTCTTCTGCTATATATAGTGTTTCAAGCGCTACATTTAAAGCTACATTACCAAATACATTAAACATATCTTTAGCAGTAATCTTAAATTTTCTAGGCATTTTACCACGTTTGAATTTATTGTATGCAGCAGTATAAGTCTGCCACCAATCACTGCTTAAAGGTTCAATTATTACTTGATATATAAACTTCTCTCCCTCTTTAAGCTGTCTCTTTAAATCTAAAATATATTTTAATGGCTCAAGGCCTTTATTCGAAGTTTTTAATGAAAACATAAAATGTTCTCTGCTTTGCATAGTTGCTACAGTCATATTTTTAGTAATTTCAATTGGATATTCTCTTACTACATCATCAAACTTTATCTTATCTATATATTTAGAATACGTCTTTTTTACATTTTCTAAATCTCTACTCAATAACCTAAATTCAATATTTTTTGAAGTCATCTCTATTTCATATATAAAATTATTTTGCAGAATCAATAAATCTGTTTCCTCTTTAGACTCTAAAACTTTCTTAACAAAATCTTTTCTAACCAAAGATTTTAAATGAATTGACTCTCCCTCTTCAAGAAGTTTATCTATACATTTAAAATTGTATCTCTCTGAATATCTCTTTGGCTGATGAAGTGCTTTCGCTAAATCCTTAATATTAGTATTTGAAAGTGTACTATGTGGAATTATTCTTAAACCTTTCATATATCCCCCTATAAAATTGCTATGTAAAAATTAAGCTCCAGCTACTGTTGGAGCTTCTTATGTTTATAATGAATTCCTTAGCTCTCTTCCTATTAACTCTAATATATTTAATATAAACGGTACAAATTGTAATCCTACATATCCTATACAGGCCCATTTAATAATATCTATCCCTTTTGATTTTTTCCCCATTATAACCATTATAAAACCAGTTATTAACATGCCATACGTTACAGGATAACCAAGCCCAGCTAATAACTCTATCAATGGACTTACAATTGTTTTAAGCTTGTCTGATACCCCGCCTAATGTATCTGCATAAGCGAATGTTGTATTAGTTAATAAACTTATGCATAATGCTCCCCCAATTTTGTAATATTTGGATACATCTTTATCAGTATTTACTAAATTTAAAAACTTAGCTTCCATCTCGCGCATTTTAACTTCATTCGGTGCCAAACTCTTTAAGTTTGACACATACTCTTTACAACTTTTAAATTCCTTGTCCCATACCAACTCATTATTTAAAATTAAACTTATTTCCATAATGCTTCCCCCTATATCATCAATGAACCTAATATCTCTAAAACTAGTCCTATTAAATATCCTGCTGCTCCCCACCTAAAAACTTTAGTTATCCTATACATCCAAAGTAGAATCCCTATCATAATTACAACTACAGCTAATTCCTTAATAACTATCCCTGTAGTTGCTATTCCTGTTCCAATTCCTGTTACTGTCCACGCACATATGCCATCCCATATTCTACTTAGCCACTTTAACATTTATAAATCCCCCTTATATTTTTTATGATTTTGGATATAATTATTAAAAACCCCTATTGTAAGGAGATTAGATTATGATTTCAAAACAAACTAACCTTTTCAGTAAAATGATAACTATTTTCGGATATATTTTAATAACTTTAGGAACTTTATCCCTTTTAGCAAAAATAATTATTAAATTTTATTAAATTATGCAACTTTTTAAAATTGCTTGCATATACTTCTATTAGAAGTTGTCCATAAGGAAGTCTACCCTCTCACCAGGATAGGCTTTTTTTATTCCCTTTCCATATAATAAACACATCTATCTGGTTTAAAATCTTCATCTTCTTCATCCAGAACAAATTTTACAACCCTATTTAATTGAGTCCCGCTTTCGCATATTACAGTCGCTCTATTAATTCCTAATCTAGTGTTATTAATGTCAATAACTTTGCATTTTTGCCATCCTTCTATGTCATCTACATACACTTTCCAAATATACTCATGTATTTCATATTCCATCATGTATTCTTTACAATCCTTATTATCTTGTGAGTCAAATACAACAAAGTGAATATCATTGCCTCTAATATGTGTCATCACTTCAATATCTCCAACATACATATAACTTCTACCTAACCATCTTTCCCAAGCTTCCATTACTTCATAGTCTTTTTTGCCTATTCCTAAAGCTAAATCAGTAAAATTCTTATAAACTTTCATATTATATCTCCTAAAAATCTGTTACATCCATATCTAACTTACTGTCCTTTTTATCTTCTATAATCAATTCTTTTTGATTCTCTTTAATATTATTAACGTACCAATCCCAGAGAATAGTTTTTATTATATTTCCTCTATCTTCTAAAGAATTAAAGTAATCAAAAAGTATATTTTCCTTAGTAATATTTTTGAAACTAATATCAAATTTTCTAGCCATAATACTTTACTCCTTCCATAGATTTATCCCTAATTTATAAAATCCTTTTGCATTAGAAAATACAGGATCATTATCTAATATGATATTTTTTAACCTGTTTTTGAATGCTTTTTCAAAGACCTTACTACCTCCTCCAGTTAATAGCACATACCCCTTACTTGGATTAAAGTGAAGTTGTAAATCCTTATAAATACTATTAAAATTCTTTAACAATATGGGTTTTATAAATGAATTATCTTTATATTCTCCATCTAAAAACAGTCCATCTTTTAGAATTTCCTCTCCATCTTCTAATTTCAATTCTTGTGTATAAAGTTCATTAACATCATCAATTATTTCCTGATATACGTTAAGCATTCCTATTGGTATTGTTTTAACATCTAATATCTTTTTATTTTGAAATAAGCATATATCTGTAGTTCTGCCACCTATATCAACTACTAAGAGTTGTTTATTTCCTATGCTTTCTTTCTGCTCTGGTGTTAAATTGTAATAAGTACTAGCTCCTTCTGGTGCAATTAAAACATCTGTAATTAAAATATCTTTTTCTTTATTCTTAAATAGAACATGCTTAAAATTATTTTCTTCAATTTTAGCTTTTAAAGATTCTTTATTTTTCTTGTATTGACCTACTGGTAATCCTAAAACAACTTTAAAATAATTCCCCTCACATCTTGCTAAAGCACTATAAAGCAAAGGAATTGTATTATCTTTTTGACTTTTATTCCATTCGGTTGAAAATTCACCACTTGGGATATAATATATCTCCTCATCTATAGTTATTTTATTTTCTTCTGTAAAACTTGAAGATTCCGAAACCTTACTAATAAAGTTGACTAATTCAGATGTTTTTACTGAATAATTCCCAATATCTACTCCTATTATCATGAAACATTCCTCCTGTTTTAGTATTTTTTAATGCTTTATACTTTAATGTATGCTCAATAATTCCGAAAGTTTCCTATTACTCAAAAAAAATTAATATTTTTTATTTTTATTTCCTATTACTAAATTTCTGCATAAAAAAAGGACCCTCACTATTGAGGATCTTCTTCGTAATACACTATATCATTTATATTAATATTTAATTTATTAGCTATACTAAATAAAGTATCTAATGTTAATTTATCTTTATTATTTTCTAACCTGCTATAATAACTATTACCTATTCCTAAAAAACTAGCAAAATCTTTCTGTTTTTTATAACCTAATTTTAATCTAATTTCGAGAAGCCTATTTTTAACCATATTCCCACCCCCATTTAATTTTACAATAAATGGATTGTCATGTAAATTGATTAAATAGATTTTAATACTCTTATACTTCTTGGTGAATCCTTTCTTTTAGTTATGTACCCTTTCATCTCTAACTTATTTAGGTTAGAATGTACAGATGATGATGATGTTAACCCAACCGCTTGTCCATTTTCTCGTACTGTTGGTGGAATTCCCTCACGATTTATAAATTCATTTATTTCAATTAAAATATTTTTCTGTATTTCATTAAGCATACTCATTCCTCTTTAATATAGTTTACTACAATCAAAATAAACATTTGTTCTCAAAACAAGTTTTTCGATAATTTTAACTTACCAATTTCCTGTAACTATATTCTACCTCTGTTTGAGCTAACTTTGCATATACTTTCAATGTGATTCCTACATCTGAGTGTCCTAGTATTTCTTGTATAATTTCAGGTCTCATTCCACTTCGTAATGCTGATGTTGCAAATGTATGTCTAAAAGTATGTGGAGTTATATTCATTTCTATATTAGCCATACTTCGCATTTTATTTACAATTACCTGATAACCACGACTATTTAATTTTTTGTAAGGCTCTGTATTAATCGACTTTCTCTTTGGAGCTTTTGAAGAGCAGAATAAATATTCACTAATTATTCCTTTCTCCTCTCTCTCTTTTAAATAATTTAACAAAGCTCTTTTGCAACGTTCTGTAAAATAGACTCTACGTTCTTTATTCCCCTTGCCTATTACAAGCAAAGTTTTTTTATTAAAATCTAAATCACTTACTTTTACATTCCCTACTTCTCCTACCCTACACCCCGTAGCTAAGAAAAACTCCAGTATAGCTCTATCCCTTTTACTAAGCATACAGTCTCTTAGCATTTCGATTTGTTCTTCATTTAAATGTTGTTTTTGTCTTTTAGGCTCTTTAACAGGTTTTATGCTAGCGCATGGATCTTTAACTATAAATTCTTCGTTCTGCATCCATTTAAAAAACAATCTTATAGGTGTCATAAAGGTATTCATACCCGCAGGACCTTTAGTCTCCGATTCTGAATACATGAACATTTTTATATCTCCTGTAGTAATTGTGCTTACAGGTTTATTAAAATATCTATCTAGTTTTTGAAGTGAATATATATATGTTTTTAAAGTTGCTTCTGATAAACCCTCCAATTTCTTAGTAGCTAAAAAATAATTTATTTTACCTTGTATGTCACTTGCAACTATTGCAGTTTCTTTGCTGGTTACTTCGTAATTATAGACAATCTCCTCTATAATTCTTTTAATTTTTAGTTGTTCTGGTAAATTCACCTCTAATTGTGGTATTGCTAAGGTTAACTTTCCTATCAATTTAATTGTTAATTCATCATTGCAGTTCCTATAATTTAAGTTTTCCACTTCAACATCCCCCTTGATTATTTGATTAACCAAAGGTATAATAGATATTGCGAGTAGCTGCTATACCTTTGGTTAGTGGCTTTTTTAATTCCATACCTTATAATTTTTGTATGATATATCTACCCTTGGTAGTGAGTACTGTTCAACGTATTCAGATAAATAATACATTTTAACTAGTTTATTATAAGTACTAATTAAAATACTAGCCGCTTTCCATTCTCTAAGTTCTTTATAATTTTCCCCTTCTTCTTCTGCATCTTTACATAGCATAAAACATAAATCTATTTCATTTTCAATTCTTTCAAGCATATGATCATCCATTTATACTAACACCTCTCTATTTACCTATATATCCTATAGGTTCTTTATATTCATTTTTTATTAGATAACAATACTCAAATATTCCTACTATATTTGATGGCCTTCTAACCTTTATAACTTCACTTGCCTCTTTCCATATAGTTAAAGTTGAATTTCCATCTGTACCTAATTCTAAATTAATACCATCTTCTGATACTACAACCTCAGATATTGGCAACTTTATTATTAAGTTTGGTATATGCATATAAAAATAAGCATCCTCTAAATCATGTTTTAATAATTCTTCCATTCCCTTAACACCTCTTTTAAACTTTATAGTTTAATTATAAACTATTTAATTTAATTGTCAAGTTTATTTTTAAATCTTTTTATATACTTTTTAAATTTTTTAGTTTAAAATATTATTGAGGTGATTTTAATGGATATTACAAAAATTATTAAAAAGTTATTAATTGATAAAGGAATGACTCAAACAGAATTAGCTAAAAAACTAAATACTAGTAGTGGTAATTTAACCAATAAGTTAAGAAGAAATGATTTCAGAATTTCTGAACTTGAAGAAATATCAGAAGCGATCGGCTATGAATTGAAGATAGAGTTTATTGAAAAGTAAATGTCAACTTCAAGATATTTAACTATGATATTGGAGGTAATTAAAATGCATAAATTGAAACTTAAAAATATAAACAACCCTTTCGAGATGAGACAAGGTGAAAAAATTGTAGACTTAGATAGGTATGTAGAAGTTTTAAAAGAAAACAATATTCCTTTTACACAAGAGCAGTATGAAGAAGCTAAAAAGAACTTAGATAAATAATTTTAATTTTTTATGCCTAGTGAATAAATATTTTACTTATGGATATAATCTTAAATGTTTTTTGTTATTTTTCATTATTATACTACTCCCTAAGCTACTCAGCTTAGAGTACAATATAATATTACCTTAAAGCTCTGTATTACTACAGGGCTTTTTGAATTTTAAAATAAAAATACCGTATATTCTTTTGAATAATACAGTATCTCTCTATTCACATATAAATTTAACTTCGTAATATATTAAGATTTTTCATTAGTTTATTCAATTAATTTGCTATTAATTGAATATATAAAATTTGAATATAATCCTATTACAAGTCCCCATAATATAATGGCTGTGATTCGTACAGTTTTTACATCTTTTATCAAATGTTCAATAACGTCGTTCTCAAGAGTTAACTTCCCATCTTGCAATATGAGTTGTAATGTTTCTAGATTACTTGTTATTATACCTAATGACGCTGCTATTAATATGAATACTATCCATTGAACTGATTTATATCTCCAAACTTTCCTCATAAACCCTCCTATGTTATATTAAAGTGATGAACTATTTAATACAAATATTACTTACTTTTAAATTTCCAATTTTCTTTTATTAATAAAATAGCAAAGTATAAGGTTAATATTGCTCCTATAGCTGAAATAGAGTAAGTTAGTTGGCTTAACCAGAACCCAATAATAGGAATATAATGAAGCGCATCATAAGGAATAGACGTGCTTGCTAATGTTAAAATTATGCTCCCTAAAATACAATAAAGTAATTTAATATTATTATTCATGTATTGTCCCTCCTTCTATATTTTAACTAAATAATACAGGTTTGAGTTAATTATATCATATTTTGTAAATATATTGATACTAAATAAAAAATCTAATAATGTAGAAGTTAAAGCTCTTGGTAGAGATGAATACGTAGTTAAACTTTAATTTCTGCAAAAAAAGCACCTAGATTGCTCTGGGTGCTTTTATGACATTAACATATTTTTAAATAATTCTATGCATTTAACAATAATACTATAGCAATCTAAATAGTATATTATTGTTATACCTACTATCCCTGCTATAAATATAGTATTTATCCAAAATATTGTTGGATGCTTAATTTTAATACATTTTATGCCTTTTCTATTCTTACAACCTGGGGGACATTGGTTCCCATTCGTATAAAACTGACAATAACTCCTTATATTTTTATCAGTTAATTTAGCTATAAAATTTAAAAGCATAAATATTGTATTAAACATTACAAAACCAGTTATTAATATAGCAAATACTAATCTATATTTACTAACTTTATTTATGCTATTTAATACACTTTCTATAAAGTTTATTCCACCGAAAAATGTAATTACTATAGCACTAAATATTCCTATAATGCTTATTATTTCACGATTATTACTTATTTCTTTTTTTCATATATAATAATAACCCTAATCCTATAACAAAGATTATTCCTATTCCAACAAATAACGGTGATATTTTAATAGCCACTAATGTTCCTGTTACACTTTCCATAAAAATCCTCTCCTTGATTTAAGTATATAAATTTGTAAGTTAATTATATCATATTTTGTAAATATATTAATATTTGGCTCAAATTAACTTTGAAAATATTCACTATTATATTTTATAATTATAGTGTTTAATTTACTTTAGGGGGAATATATTGTGGGCATAAACGAAAATACTAAAGATGAATTAATATTAAATGTTGATTCTTCTTCTTTAGAAGCTATCGATAAGTTTATTGACTTATTAAAATCTAATAACGTGGAAGTTAAAGCTCTTGGGAGAGATGAGTATGTAGTTAAGCTTTAATTTCTGCATAAAAAAGCACCTAGATTGCTCTGGGTGCTTTTATTATAAATTATCTTTAAATAAACATATCATTATTAGGAGTATTTATGTTCTTAGAGAAAAATATAACTTCTGATCCTTTATATCTTCTCTGAGCAGAATATTGCAAATTATATATTCTTTTTTCAAATTTACTATACATAGATATAATTTCATCTACTAAATCATAAGTTACAATCCATTTATGCTTCCTTAGTCTTATAATTTTTTTAGATAATTCTACATGATCATTATGATTATAAAAATTCATATATAAACTTGATCCTTTTTTATAATATGGAGGATCAAAAAAAATAAAATTTTTACTTTTTGATCCGATAACAACAGTATTTAATAATTCTAAAGTATCTAAATTGTATAATTTTATTCTTTTTTTATATGTAGAAATCAATTTAATTTTTTTTACTAACTCTTCTTTATTAAATCTACAATCTAACTTATAGTTTCCATCTTGGTTAATACCTCCAATGACTCCAGCCTTTAATATACCTGATCTGTTTGTTCTATTTAAAAATAAAGTTGAAAATCCTAAAGATAGTAAATCAACATCATTTTTATTATTTTGAATTTCTTTTTGAAAATACCATTCGTCTATTGTAATATCTGTATCCATTATAATTTCACATAGCTCATCAGTATAATTTAATACACAATACCAAAAAGCATAAATTGATCTATCTTTATCATTTATTATAATTTTTTTTACTCTATTAGAAATTAATAAGTTCAATGCAACTGATGCACCACCTGCATAAGGTTCTATATATGTAATTGAATTATCCATTTGATTATTATCTAATATTTGTTTAACCAATTCTGTTAATTTATTTTTACCACCCGGATACCTTAACGGTGAATATGTCTTTATGGCCATAAACACATCCTCCTCTAATTAATATATATTTATCTTATCATTTTTTAGATCTATTGGCCATACTTTTATATTCTAGAAATGCATTTTCTAATGGCTATTTTATTGAATTTTTCAATAAACTCATTTAAAAATTCATTGCATTCTGCTTCATTTTCACTTATCCAATACTCAACTATATTAATAGTCTCAAAAATATCCTTCCACTTATTAAACCAACATTTAAATTCTTCCCTTGCCACAGTATTGGCATTTGTTTTTGGATAATCATCTTCTAATTTAGTTTTTGTTAATCCGAAATCTGTTAATTTTTCAACTAATGGATGATCTAATTCTAAATCTAATATATATCTGTATAATATTTCTTCTATGCTTTTCACCCCAGGAAGTTTTATTATATTATCAGTTTTCCCTAAACATGTTTTTTCTATCTCACTTTCTGGTACATCTCCATCTAATACAAATAATACATTGCTATAATATGTATAATCAAATTTATTTAACAATAACAAATTACCATAACTCATCTTTAAACGAACTAAATTTAATCTATAAAGATATACCTTAAGCAACTTCTCTATAAACCATCGTGCTTCATCATCCTCTGAATATACAGTTATTTTATTTTGTCTATCTAAAACTGTTGCTAGATTTAGATCATTGTAAATTCTATCATATGAAGGGTTAGATAATACTTCTAACTTTTTATTATCCTTAGTTATATATATCATTTCAATTTCGTTTACTTTTCCTTTTTTATTGAATGATATTTTTTTACTTATCATTTCTAGTATTGTTAAACTATGAGTTGTAAAAACAACTTGTAACTCTAACTCTCTACAGGATTTTAATATATAATTTATTAATTTTATTTGCGCTGCTGGATGAAGTGTTGCATCTAACTCATCAATCAAAAGTATTCCACCACAATAATTGTTTTTTTCTTTTTTTAATCTTTTAAATGACATTATTGATAAAATAATTTGCCCAATATTATCTTGCCCAGCTGAATTGCATAATGAATCATAATCCACTGTTGATATTCCAACACCTTTTTTTCTATTAGTTTCTCCTATATCTATCGCATCAATTGCAATTTCATCCTCATTAAAAATCGATAATATTTTGCAATAATTCTCTAAAAACTCTTTCTTTTCTTCTGTTGATAATTTTAGGTTAGAAACTGATATATCTTTATCATCTGATTCTCCGATTGGAAATAATCTAGATAAGCCTAAATATAAAACTGGCCAAGAATATTTACTTGATATTCTTTTACCTTCTCCATCCTTTTCTGGTATTAATCTGAATCTTTTATTAGAGTTAACTTTACTAATCTTTTGCCAAGTAGTTCTACATCTTCTTGTATCAACAATGACATTAGGATTATTATACTCCGAAAAATTTACAATACATTTATTTGAACCACTTAAATCGTATTTTGGTGAAGCTTTAAATATCTCTCTAAACTCAGTTCTGAACTGCTTCTGCAATATAGGTCTACCATCAGAAGTTTTTAATTCACATGAGTTACCTATCATTCCTAATATAGTTGTTTTACCTAATGCATTTTTACCCGATAAAACCGTTAAATATTTACCTAGATTTATAGTTACATCTTTAAATAATCTAAAATCATTTATCTCTATACTATGTATCATTTTTCCTCCATTATATTATTTATATTTCATCAAATATATGCTATAATGGAAGTAGCTTTAATAGAATATATTTGATGTTTGAACTCCTGTTGATTTACAGTCATATTTCGAGTTCTTTTTCTTTTATTTTACAATAAATATGGTAAACTTGTCCATAAAATAAAAAAGGCTAGAGCTCCAATTACAGAACTCTAGTCTTTTAAAATTGCACTTATTTAATTATTTAGCATATCCATAACTTTCACCAGTACTTAAATCTTTTACTTTTAAATACCCAGTAGTTCCATTATTTCTTGCATATTCAATCCAATTAAAACCATTCTTATTTACTATAACATGATGATAAATTACGTGTTCCCCTGGATAATAAACTACATTTGTCTTTGCATTTTCTTCTGGAGCAGTTCTAACAGTTACAGCAGTATCAAAATAGAATGTTCCATTTTCAGCATATCTTTTAGATTGAGGTTGTGTTGGAGTTGAAGGAGCTGTATTTCCACTTGATACGATTTGTAAGTCTCTAATATAAACCCAACTAACTATTTCTTTTAATAAGCACTTATCACCATTAACTTGTTGAACTGTATAAGTATTGCTCTTAACCCATGATGGAATTGATTCACCTGTTGCATAGTTGAAGCCTACTACTCTTACTTTACTTCCTACTTTTATATTTTGATATTGATTAGATGATGGTGTTTGAGTATATGAACCATTTAATACATTAAGCTCTGTTTGTATCATATTCAAGAACCTTTGCCATCCCATATCTAAAGTTCTATGTGGGCAATACTTATTGCTAAAATCTTGATGTTTCTTAACGTTGTTAATTGTCCACCCATATTGTTTTAATAATGCTGCTACTTCTTTTGCAGCTCTCTTTTCTGCCTTTATAAATCTATCTCCACCAGATTCAGAGTAACATATTTCTACTGCTATATAATTTCTATTCCCTTGTCCACTTCCTCCATCTCCTGCATGCCAAGCATTTCTATCGAATGGTATAACTTGTATAGCTTCTAAATCATCAATTGCAATGTGATATGACACTTCATTATTATTTGACTTCATATAAGAAACTTCATTCTTTGCTGGAGCATCATTTGCAGTATTATGAATACATATCCCTTTTGGTGTCATTTTATACGGACACTTAACTCCATACTTATCACTTGAAATTAAACTTTTTACTAAACTCATTTTTCATTCCTTCTTTCTTTTAATTTATTTTTTAATAAAAAAGAGAGCCTACTGGCCCTCAGAATTACTGTTTATTTAATTCCTTCTTTTCTCCATCTTTAAGCTGCGCTAATGCGTCTTTTAATTTATCTGGTATAGGTAAGCCTAATCCAGCACAATTTTCTAATAAACTAATTCCCTCATTAGCTATGTAGAAGTAACAAATTAACGTCCTAAATACCCACGTACCTGTATTTAATAGCCTATCTAATAACACAGCAACTATTAATACTATAAATATTACAGTTTTCCTCGCTATTCCTTTAAGTCCTACATCACTAGATACCTCCTTATTTATCCATGCTCTTAGTAATCCTGTAATATAATCTAGTACCATAAATGCAATTAAGACTACTAATGCAGTGTCCCAACTCCCAAATAACCACGTTAATCCTGTTCCTATTGTTGCTACAATTACTTTAAAATAATTTAATATGTTTTCCATCTTTACACCTTCCTTTTTAATTTATTCATAAAAAATAAGCTAGACTAATTGTCTAACTTAGGAATATTTTTTAATATTTCACACAATATATAATTAAGGTACATTCCTTTATTATATATGATAGTTTGCTATGTCATAATTATCATTTATTTAAAACTTATACTAAATAAGATGTAATTTGTATACTCCTTCTGCATCTTACCAGTACGAATAATAGATACAGAGAAAACTTACGCATGCTGCTTTAGCTTCTGTATCTATTATTTTTTTGCTTCGCAATTTTAATCAAGTACGCACTAAATTACATATGATATTATTCCATATATATAATTACTTGTATAAGCCGAACTCCAATATAATTTGCACACACCTTTATTACTAATTTCTAAATATGCAAT
>NZ_JACOOO010000038.1:0-100222 GCF_014287825.1 Clostridium hominis | reverse complement strand
TATATTTAGACATGAAATTTATGGTTATTACATTATTATCCATAATGTTTTTTATCTTGATATTTTTCTTATCTAAAAAATTATGATTTTTAGATACACTACAATATATCTTAAATATATATATATATATTTAATGACTATTTTCTTATATTAATATAAATAGCTATTTTACTAAGATTTATAAAAATAAAAAAACTAAGTAAATAAAATTACTTAGTTTAATTTAAGCAGGAAGTAACTAAAAACTTAGTTTCCCAATTATAACTTCTTAACAAACTCAGATTTTAAGCTCATAGCTCCGAACCCATCAATTTTACAGTCTATATTATGATCTCCATCAACTAAACGTATATTTTTTACCTTAGTACCAGCTTTTAACGCAGATGAAGCACCTTTTACCTTAAGATCTTTTATTATTGTAACAGAATCACCATCTTTTAATATGTTTCCATTAGCATCTTTAACAACTAATTCATCTTCATTGCTTTCAGAAACAGAGTTTGCATTCCATTCATGCGCACACTCTGGACAAACAAAAAGATTCCCATCTTCATAAGTATATTCTGAATTACATTTTGGGCAATTTGGTAGATTATCCATAATTCACTTTCCTCCGTTTGTAAATAAATTTATTATTATTCCTAATTTATAAACTAATTAGAATATAAGCTTAATATTAACTAGTTTACTAAATCTGATTGTAGGTCTTTATGATATCACAGTCTAGTAATAATGACAAACAATAAACTTTATCTAGTTTTTGCATTTTTAAAATAATTTATTAACCTTATACAGCCTCAATAAATAGTATAAATTATAACCTAATTTAATATTTATGGGCGGTGATTAAAATGATTGATGTAATTACATCTTCAAGTAATTATTATAATTATGCTAGACAAGAATGGAACAGGTCTATAGATAAGTATCCAACTGCCATTGCATATTGTAAAACCTTCGATGATGTAAAAAAAGCTGTGTTATTCGCAAAAAAAAATAAATTTAAACTTAGAATTCGTTCAGGTGGTCATAATTATGAAGGTTTTTCTATTGATGATGGAATATTTGTTATAGATATTAGTAATTTAAATAGAATTGAAATTAACTATGAAAATAATACTGTTACTGCTGAGGGTGGTGCTTCATTTGGACAACTATATAACCTTATTGGTTCGAACGGCTACCCATTTCCTGGTGCTTCTTCTTCTACAGTTGGAGTGGCTGGATTAACCTTAGGCGGTGGTTGGAGCTATTCAAGCAGATACTTAGGACTTGCTTGTGATTATTTATCAGAGATTAAACTAATTAATTATGAAGGTTCTATAATAACTGCAAATAAAAATACTAATTCAGATCTATTCTGGGCATTAAAAGGTTCAGGAGGCGGAAATTTTGGAGTTATTGTTTCTTTAACCTTTGACCTTCCTCCAAAAGTTGATTTGGTTACTACTTTTAACATCTATTATTCAAGTATAAGTAAAGATAACCAAATAAAGTTCCTTGATATATGGCAACATTGGATAACAAATACTACTAATAAAATTAATATGAAAGCAAGTATAGATAATTCATCCTATGATGGTTCATATATATATTGTACAGGACTCCTCTACGGAACCCCTAATGAATTAATGGATATTCTATCACCTTTTATGAATATAGGAGGCTGTAACCTAACTTATGAAAATGTATCATTCCTTCAATCTACTGAAATAATTAGCTCTTTCTATAATCAATATGAACGCTTTATATCATATAGTAGATTCGCATCTAGAGAATATTCTCATGATGAGCTTTCAAAATTAGTTGATATAATAAACGAACCAAGACCTGAAGGTTCTCAAACTACTTCATTAAAGCTTTATGGACTTGGTGGTAAGGTAAGCGAAATAAACAAAGCTGATACAGCTTTCTACTATAGAAATAGCAACTATATTATTTCTATAGAGTCAAATTTTGAAGATAACGAATATAAAGAAGATAATGCTAAGTGGATAGAGGAAAAATCAAAATATATTTATAATATAACAGACGGCTCTTATATAAACTTCCCTTATTATCCTCTTAATAACTATCTTTATGAGTATTATGGGAATAACTATAAATACCTTCAAAAAGTAAATAGGAAATACGATCCTTCAAATACCTTTAGCTTTCAGCAAAGTATTAGATAACTTAAATATTTTATTCAATAATAGAAATAAGCTTCAGAATACATCTATTCTGAAGCTTATTTATGTTGCTTATTTTGTGTTGAAACTTCCTCTTCCCATTACTTAAAAGATACACTTACTATTGTAGTATCCTTATAATTAATAGTATTACACTATTAATTCCTGATGAAGATGCCTCTAAAACTCACTGGCTCTATTCTTAATATTCTCATAATAACAACTTTCCATAAAATATCTACTATACATAATATCTCACTATACTTATATCAAATATCTTATAGTTATTTTTATTATAATCAAAAAAGGTTGTAGTTTAAACTACAACCTATAACAATCTAAAATTATCTTCTATTTTGCTCTTTTTTAGCTCTTCTACAAGCTAAACATCTTGTTGGCTCATTTGTAAATCCTTTTTCTTTATAGAATTCTTGCTCTCCTACTGAAAATACGAATTCACTTCCACAATCTCTACATACTAATGTTTTATCTGTCATAATAATTCCTCCTGAATTAAGGTTCTAAACTGATATAATATTTTCTAATTCATGAGAAACTATTTATCTAATTTAAACTTATTTTTTATTTTGTTAGCATTACTGCTATTTATTCATAATAACATATTATTTATTTTATTGCAAGCATAATATTTCATTAAAGTTAAATTTAGTGAAATTATAATAATATAAAAACTGTGTAGACATCATATTATACACAGTTTTGGGTAGATAATATTTCTATTATGAAAATGTTTATGATATAAAATTTATTAAGTTTCAGTCTCTATAGATTGAATGGTGTCTAAATTTTCACTTAATACATCTTCATTAATTTCTGATGATATAAGACCTTCATTTATATCTTGTATAATTCTTAACGGAGTCGCAACTCCATTCGAATCTATTTTCCATTCATTAATTACTGTATTAGTTGCCATTCTACCAAATGGTGAATAGAAATAATACAACTTTCCACCTATGGATTTCCATCCTGTTTTCATATCTTCATTGAATGGATCTAAGTAGTACCAATAGCTATCAGGTTGTATCCAACCAGTTGCCATTGATCCTCCATCATAGAAGAAATACCATTTAGTTGCCATAACTCCATCGGATTTAAGATAATACCAACCTCCATTTATTTGTTTTCATACTGATTTAGCTAATTGTCCATTCTCATACCAATACCAATTATTATTTTTAAGTGCCCAGCCATATTGGTTTGTTTCAATTAACAAGGTATTATTTGTATAAATTAAGTAGTTTAAACTACCTATATCAGTACCTACATCTCTTTCCATTTCACCATTTTCAATAGCTTGTATAACATTTCTCCTAATTTGATAACTTATAGTACTTTCATTATTTCCACTATAATTTTTACAACCAATAGATCTTCCTTTAGAATTATTGTACAAGTCCATTTCCTTCTCTAATCCTGGATTAGGGAAGTCTAGTTCATGAGCATCCGCGAATCTTTTAGCATAATCACTACCATAATCTCTTACCGTATAAGCATTCCATAATGCATGTCTATATGCAGCTGCATTATTTACAGTTAATAATCCTTTAGTTACATTGTCATTAAATACTTTTTTCATTAGGACCTAAATTACTTGATATAATTGACAATAAAAATAAATAATGGTAAAATGTTGACTTAAATATATAATAGGGAGAGGACTATGAAAAAAAATTTTTTTATATTAGCAAGTATAATTATTATTATATTAATTTATACATTAAATAATAATTATTATTCAATTAATATCCCTAATTTGAATATTTCAGCTAGTGATAATACAATAACTTCGAAAATTGCTTATTCAGATTATGATTTGAATCTAGGGAAAAAATTTTTAATAAAAAAAGAATCTACCCTAAATGTAAAAAAAGATTCGTTTGTGAATTTGAGATTTGAAGAAGTTCCAGATGAATTTTCTTTAGTTTTATGTAACCCTGAAACAGTAATACAAGTTAATAATTATGATTTTAAGGCTCCGAGTGAACCAGGTATATATAAATATAGAGTGATTTTTAATAAATATACTAAAGGAATAATTGAATATTTATTTGTTTTGAATGTTACTGATTAAAATAGGAGTGTTGTATTTAATGGGCTGTAGTAGTTAACCTATATAAATTCCTTTTATAAGGATTTATATAGGCTTTTTTATTTCATTAAGTTAAATTTAGCAACTAAAGCAAGACTTATAAAATGGAGAGTGGATATATGTGGGGTAAGTTAATATTAAAAGAAAAAGATTATGAAATATTAACAAAAGGGATAGCTAGTGGAGTTGGTATAGGAATATTAATTGGAGTAATAGTAGGAGAAGTAATTTTATTATTCTCATTGGGGGGAGTTATTGGAATAATAATATCAAGTATATTTATTGCTTTAAATAATAGAAAAAGTAAAGAAGTTAGTGATAGTAAAATTTAATTAAATGTAAAATGAAACTGCGTAGAATATAACTCTACGCAGTTTTTACTCAATATGGATATTAAAAACAATCAACACTGGTTTAAAATAGAGCCTTTAATTATTGATTAATTGCTCTTTATATCTTATATTTTTCTATCCAATTATATATTCTAATAACAATTGATACATGTTATTTAAAGAATCAATATGAGTTCTTTCATATCCATGGCTACCAATTGTACCTGGTCCTAATGCTGCATGTCTTACATTGTTACCAGCAGTTATAGCAAAATCAGAGTCTGTGCCATATCGTGGTGTAAACACATCTACTTCATAAGCTGCACCTACTTTTTCAGCAGCATCTACTAGCTCTGTTAACATCTCATAGTGGTATGGAAACCTTGAATCTTTTGCAAATAAAGACACTTTCTTTTCGCTTGAAACTTGAGTTGGTGCTACTGGAGCTATATCTAAAGATATAATATCTTTAGTTCCCTCTGGAAGCCATGCTCCTCCATGTCCAATCTCTTCAAACATAGTAAAGAATGCTTTAATATTTCTTTTACATTTAATATTGTTGTCTTTTATATATTTCATTACAGCAATTAAAACTGCTATACATGCTTTATCATCTAAGAAACGGCTTGTTATATATCCATTATTCATATGGAAACCTGGATCTAATGCTATTATGTCTCCAACACGAATACCTAAGTCAAGTACATCTTGTTTACATTTTACATCTTCATCTAATACAAATTCTACATTTGTCTCATAATTCATAGGCGCATTATCATCAAAATCTGGCCTTACATGTACACAAGAATGTACCCTTCTTACGCATCCAGTAAAAACTTGTCCACTACGAGTATGTAACCTACAAATAACTCCAGTTGCATCTTCTTCTCTTAATCCACCTACTTTAGTTACCACAAGTGCACCATTATCTTTTATATAACGTACCATAAGACCTATATCGTCCCCATGTGCCATAATAACTAATGAATTGCCTTCTCCGCCAACATCTGCAATCAATCCGCCTTTATGAACTTCTTCACTTGGAATATTTAACTTCTCCATTTCTTTTTCAAGATAATTTTGGATTGGTCTAAAATACCCTGTTGTGCTATCAATTGCAAGTAATTCCTTTAGTTTTTCTATTACATATTCCTCATTAAACTTAAACATTGCTCTTCCTCTCCTTCTATATATTCAAACTTCCATCCTTTTAAAGCCATCTTCTCTAAATATAACTCTAACCTTCTATACTCATATGGAATAATCTTAAATAATACCTTTTTCGTATTTCCTATTACCAAACTCCATTTCCCCTTTTTACACCAAATATATTATCTATTATTGAATATGTAAATTATTTAAAAACTTCTCCCTTATAACCATATTGTACCATAATTTCTTCTATATTCTACATTATAGTTAAGTTTCCCTATTCTTTTAGCTACTTATTCTATTCCTCTATTTTTTTAATATTTCCTTTAATCATTCAAAACCAGACTTATCTTTTTCTAATTATAAAATATAAATAATATGCTCCCATTATAGTAGACAGTTAAAATAATAAAACTGTTCTATAATGGGAGCATATCAAAATTGGTCCACTTTTATATTTTCCATTATCAACTTTTATTTAAAACATAGCGTTATATTTAAATAAGCTTATCAAACAAAACAAAGTGGTCTTTACTAACTTCTATCCACTTTACCTTTTCATTACAACATTTACTTATAGACTTATTCTTCATAGTAAACAAATTATTTTCATCTTGTAAGTCAGAATTTAATAGCATTTTAGTATATGGATGTATTGGGTTAGAATATAATTCATCTGTAGGTGCAACCTCAACTATTTTACCCTTATAAATTACTGCTATTCTATCACTAATATATCTAACCATTGATAAATCATGAGATATAAAGATAAAAGTTAAATTTTTATTACTTTTCAATTTCTTAAATAAATTTATTATTTGTGCTTGCATTGATACATCAAGCGATGCAATAGGCTCATCTGCTATAATACATTCTGGTTTTGTTGAAATAGCTCTAGCTATAGCAACTCTTTGTCTTTGCCCTCCAGAAAGATCATATGGATACTTATTTATACTACTTCTATCTAGTCCTACAACCTCAAGTAAATCATATACTACTTTCTCTCTCTCAGCTTTACTACTATACAGTTTTTGAAGTCTCATTGGCTCTTCAATAATATTTTTCACTGTCATCCTAGAATTTAAACTGGACGTAGAGTCTTGAAAAATAAATTGTATCTTTTTACTTATTATTTCTCTCTGAGTTTTTTTTAACTTTTTACCACTTATAGTAATGCCATTATATTTAATTTCTCCATCAGTTATACTATTGATACCTACTATACTTTTTCCTAATGTAGATTTACCTGAACCTGACTCTCCTATTACTCCTAAGAACTCACCTTTATAAATATCAAGTGAAACATCATCTATAGCTTTTACTATTTTTTTATTGTTTAAAGTAAAATATTGCTTAAGATTTTTTATCTCTAAAAGTTTTTCCCTATTCATGAATAATTAACTTCTCCTCTTTAGCTTTAATTTCATCTCTTGCTATAGCTGCATTTGGATGTAGTAACCACGTTGCAGCATAATGACTTTCACTAACTTTAAACATTGGTGGTTCTTCTAAAAAATCTATTACTAAGGGATTCTTATTTCTTATAGCAAAAGCCTCTCCCTTTGGAGGATTTAAAAGATTTGGTGGCACGCCTTCTATAGTTGGTAAATATTCTTTATCCATATTAAAAGAAGCTCTAGATGACATTAACCCTACTGTATATGGATGAATAGGGTTTGAAAATATATCTTCTTTTTTGCCTATTTCAACTATTTTCCCTGCATACATTACAGCAATCCTATCTGCAATTTTATTTACCACTTCCATGTCATGAGTTATAAATATTATGGATATATTAGTTTTCTTTTGTATTGATTTTATTAAATCTAATATTTTATTCTGCATTATTGAATCTAATGCTGTTGTTGGCTCATCAGCTATTAAAATTTTAGGATTACATGCTAATGCTATAGCAATTGCTATACGTTGTCTCATTCCGCCTGAAAATTCATATGGATATTGGTTATATCTACTTTCTGATTCATCTATCCCTACAAAATCTATTAATTCTATAGCTCGCCTCTTAGCTTCTACTCTAGTAACCTTATTATGAACTCTAACAGCTTCTGATATTTGCTTTCCTACAGATATAGTAGGATTCAATGATGTCATTGGATCTTGGAAAATCATAGATATTTCTTTTCCCCTCACTTTTGACATCATCTTATCAGTAAGATTACATATATTAGTGCCATTTAATAATATATCACCATTTTTTACATATCCATTTTCAGGTAATAATTTCAGTATACTTCTACATAAAACTGATTTTCCAGAACCTGATTCTCCTACAATTGATAATATCTCACCTTTTTTTAAATCAAATGATACATCTCTTACAGCTTTAACTTCGCCATATTTAGTTTTGAGATTTACTTGTAAATTCTTAACTTCAAGCACTTTCATAACTATAAATAATCTCCTGTTATTTATTAATCCTTAAACCTATATGTTATATTTCCTTATTTTAAATCCCAATCCTCAACATTCCAGAATATTCCTACTCCATGATGTCCTAAAACTGTTTCTTTAGTTATTCCTTCTAAATTATTTTTAGCTACATAAACAACATCTATATATGTTAAGAACGTATATGGAAGGTCCTTTGTAAGTTCTTCTTGGAATTCTTTATAATATTTTAGTCTTTCTTCATAAACATCTGTCTGTCTAGCCTTAGTAAGTAATTCATCTATCTTTTCATTTGAATATGCATTATAATTGGCACCTCCATGAGTTGAAAATACCTTATATGTATGGTCATCAGGATCAAATGGACTTCCCCATCCAATTACAAATGCCGCTTGATTATCCCAGTCAATATCTGCTTTTACAGCTAACTTTACATCTGCTCCTATTTTCTTAAATTCCTGAACTGCAAAGTTTGCCATATCAATTCTTTCTTGGTCACCTTCCATAGCAACTAGTTCAAAGCTTAATTTTGTTCCATTCTTGCTATATATTCCATCACTACCAAGCTTCCATCCTGCATCTTCTAATAATTGCTTAGCTTTTTCTGGATTATACTCAAACTTATCCATTTCTGCATTATTATATTTTCCCATTTGAAGTGGAGAGTAAGCAGCATCACCATATCCTAATAAAATATTATCTACTATAGCTTCTCTATCAATTGCATAGCTTAAAGCATTTGGTAGTTCTCTATTTTCTTTAAATAATGGATAATTAAAGTTATACATTATACCTCTGTAATCTGAAGTTTTCATTATGTCTACTACGAAATTATCATCATTTTTAAATGTTTCAATATCTTTTGGAGTTACTTGAGCTAAATCTAACTCTCCAGACTTTAATTGCATTACTCTTGCCTTTGTATCATTAACTATCTTAAATATAATTTTATCTATTTTAGGTGATTTTCTAAAATAATCTTCATTTTTTACTAATGTGATACTTTGCCCTTGATCCCAATTGTTAAATCTATATGGTCCTGTTCCAATAGGATGTCTATTAAAATCACTTGTAATTATATCCTGACCTTCTAATATATGCTTAGGAATTATCCCTACAGATAAATAATCTAATATTGCAACATTATGATTTTTTAAAGTTATTTTAACTGTATAGTCATCTACTATTTCAATATTTGTTATATCCTCATAATTCGTTGCAATTTCTGAACCATTATCTGGATTGTTAATTGTCTCATAAGTAAACTTAACATCTTCAGCTGTAAATGGCTCTCCATCATGCCATTTAACATCATCTCTTAAGTGAAACGTATAAGTTAATGTTTCTTCATCATACTCCCAGCTTTTAGCTAGTGCTGGAATAATATTATTATCCTTATCATGAGCTGTTAATCCATTAAATAAAAGTGAGTTAATTTCCCCATGTTCAAAAAGTGCTGGATTTATACTTGTATAATCTCCACTTCCATAAATTAATACTTTTTCTTTAGCTGCATCCTTATCCATATTTTCGTTTGAATTATCTGATACCTTATTTCCACAACCTACCAGTAGAAATATAGATAATAACGCAGCTGTAACTTTAAATTTTTTTATCATCTAAACTTATCTCCTTTACAAATTATTATACTTTTTAATATTTTTCTTTCTTAAATAATTACCTATATTAGCTATACAAATAAGCGTTATAATCAGAAACAACCCTGGAAATAAAATCACCCACCAAACATTAGATAGTAACGCATTTTGAGCCAGTGATAACATACTTCCCCAAGATATAATATCTAAAGGTAAACCAATCCCTAGAAAACTAAGAGTGGATTCTGTTGCAATTGCTGATGCAATATTGCTTACTACCATAAACATTATTGACGCCATAAAATTAGGTACTAAATGTCGTCTCAATATATAAAAGAATCTTCCTCCCATTATTTTAGCTGATAATATATATTCACTATTTCTTATTTGTCTAACTTCACTTCTTACCACCTTTGCAATCCCCGTCCAGCTAACAATTCCTATAACAATTGCCATCGATATTGGTGTATTGCCTCCTATTATAGATTGCATAAAAATTATTAATAAAATTGAAGGAATACTTAATAATAGTTCTGTAGCTTTCATCATTAAATTATCTATCCACTGTGAAGACATTCCGCTAATACATCCATACATTACTCCAATAAATGTTGATATTACAGTTGAAAATATTCCTATAAATAATGATACCCTTCCTCCATACCAAATATTGGAAAATATATCTCTACCCATAGAATCTGTACCAAAATAAAATATTTTATTTGGAGCTACATTACTATTAGCTAAATCCATATATTTAGGATCATGATTTGCTATTAATGAAGAACTTAAACAAGCAGCTATTATTATAAATAATACTATTATTGATAAATAGTGACTCTTATCTTTTATACCAAAGGAATGCTCATCTATTACATCCTCTTTAATATACTTACTTTTATCTTTAACTATTTCAAAATTATTCAAATGAAGGTTCAAAAGTTTCTCCTCCCTGATAATTTATTCTTGGATCTATCTTTTTATTTATGATTTGAGCTATCATATTAGATATTAATACAATAATACCTGTTATAAGAGATAAAACCATAAGCATATTATAATCATGGTATTTAGCACTCTCAAATACAAGGCTTCCTATCCCTGGATATGAAAATATTTGCTCAACTACATATGTTCCTGCTAATATATGTGGTAGTGAAATTGTCATCATAGTTATAAATGAAGGCATAATATTTCTAAGACAATGTTTATAAACGACCTGTCTTTTGGTTAATCCTTTTACTTTCGCCAGTAATACATAGTCTTCTCGCATCTCTTCTAAAATCTTATTTCTTACCATATATCCGTAGTACCATAAATGTCCTATTACTAAAACTACTAAAGGTAATATTAAATGTATAATTCTATCAATTATATTATTTTCATTTCCAATAGAATATGCTCCGCTAGTTGGTAAGACACCTAAGTTTACTCCAAATATTAGAATCAGTATTAATGCTACCCAGAATGACGGTATACTTGATGTTATGTTTCCAATTGTCATTATTATCTTATCAATAAGTTTGTCTTCATGTAGAGCACTAAATATTCCTAAAAACAAAGCTCCTGCAAAAGTTAATATATAAGATAATCCCCCTAAAATAACAGTATTTTTATATACATCCTTTATAACTGACGTAACATCACGCTTATACTTATATGAAATTCCAAAATCGCCTTTTGCAGCATTTTTAATCCACTTTCCATATTGAATATATATAGGCTCATTAAGTCCTAGTTTATCAATAGCTTTTTCTCTATCTTCCATACTCATTCTTTCAACAGCATTTCCATAATAAGATTTAAGAGGGTCTCCTGGAGATAATCTTGAAATGTAAAATACAATTAAAGATAATATAAAAATAGCAATAATACATTGAAATATTTTTCTTAATACGACTTTTATCATTTTTTTACTCCTTATACATTATATTTTCTCTAACTGATTATTTACATTATTTTACCAGCAACTCATTAGTGTAGCACTCTATAAAATCCCTAATAAATTTATTTTTGAAAAACAAACCCTACGTACATTTACGTAGAGCTTGTTTTAAAAAAATATCAATTTAACTTATTATTTATTTTAATAATATTAAGACATAAATAATCTAAACCCTAACGTCTCATGATTTATCTGTGACAGTTCAATACCTGGAGTATTAGCTCCGAAGGAATCAAAATCAAGTTCTTCTATTAGTTTATAGTATTGATTAAATTTTTCTGAGTATTCTTTAACTAAAAGTTGACCATCTTTTTGACCTAATGGTATTGCTCTAACAGCATTTTGTATTATAGTTGAAACAGTACTGTACATATGTAACTTAATAGCTTCTTCTTCTGACATTTCTAGCTCGTGCATTAATAATCCAAATACTATTGCTGGATGTCCATATACTTCTTTAGAAGCTATTTTTTTAGCATATATTTTTAAGTTTTCTATTTCATATAGATCTAAATATATCTTTATCATTCTACTAGCAACTAATTTAGCAGCATTTCTAGTTTCTTTTGCAACAGTTTGTGCTATTAATAAGTTATCAATTTCCCAGACCTTATCCACATCACCATTTTCTAATGCTTCATATAACATTCTTATTGCTAATCCATCAGATGTTATAAATTGATGCTTTAAAAATAAATCTACCCACTTACTAAAACTTTTAGCATCATCTATAACATTACTTCTTAAATATGTTTCCATTCCATAAGAATGGTTAAATGATCCTATAGGAAAGTTAGAATCACATAATTGTAATATCTGTAACATTTTTAAACTCTTATCCATACTAATGCTTATGCTCCATAAAATTAACATGTGTAAAAGCGTTTTTTACTCTTCTATCTTCTCTTGAATAATTGATGTTATCTTTCCTTAATTCATCCTCAACTAAATAATCATATTGAACTATCATAACATCATCTTCAAAATGTGCAGGTAGATGTTTATTTCCTAATTTATGTGCAATATATGCCATTTCAGTTATATCCTTAGGTTTAATAACTAAAACATCTTCACTTTTAACTTTTACTATAACTAAATTATGACCATCATTAAATAATATATCTCCATCTCTTAATTTCATACCTCTATCTAATGATATTCCATGTTCATGGTTATGATCTGATTTAACTCTTATTATTCTTTTAACTAAATCATCACTATCTATATATATTTTTTCTAAATGATACCCATCTGTACTTTCTAATTCATCTAAATTTCCTAATATCTTTTCAAAAAGCATAGAAAGAACCTCCTTATTTAACTTAATATTTTATTAATACTTACGTATATTTATTGGTTTTAAACCAAATAATTCTTCTCTAAGATAATAGTGCACTGCATCTATTGCCTTTTGAATTTCTTGAGTTAAATTTCCTAAAATTCTTATTATAATGCCATGCTCTTCTAATATGGAAACACCATATTTTATATCTAAATTTAAAGCATCGATAATTTCTCTTGCTTTTTCAACATAATTTTCATTCATATTTTCATTTATAACTACCATTGTGCCAAAATTAATATAACCTTCTAATATCCCAAGTTCAGTTACATCATATTCTCTTGGACTTAATTGTAAATTATCTAACAATAAAAGTTTATTATCTACATAAATCTTATTTCTCATCTTTACAGAATCATATTGGAATTTAGATCCATCCGGTGACCAACCTGATGTTATTCCATCTGTATAAATAAGAGTAGCTTTTTTATCCATATATATAGTTGTATCTTGATTATATACAGCATTTTTATATAAGATAACACTGTCGGAAATATATTCTAAAACAGAATTCTCTTCCATTCTTATAATAGTTTCTTGACAAGCCGCTTCTTTATTTTTTTCGCATTTGTACACCTTAGTTGGTGCTTGTGTTGTTATTATTGCCTTAGCATCTTTTTTTACTTCTATTGAGTTTTTATATATTTCACCCTCAACATATCCTCCACCTAAGTGAAGTAAAAAATAGCATGGTGTCTTTTCTCTGCCTAAAAATATTGCTGGTGAAACCTTAGATGCACCTACAAAATGAACTGTAGTTGCAACTGTTCCATTAGGTTTATTCTCTAAAACTAGCTCTGCATTTCCAGCTATTTTATTATTCATATCGTTAATCATATTAACAAATTCCTTCTAATAAACATTTTTCTTTTATCCACTTAATAATAGTTTCTATTCCCTCATCTGTTTTTAAGTTAGTGAATATAAAGTCCTTTTCCCCTCTAAATGTTAATGTATCTTCTCTCATAACATCTAAATTTGCTCCAACATATGGTGCTAAATCTATTTTATTTATAACAAATAAATCACTCTTAATCATACCTTGTCCTGCTTTTCTAGGTATCTTTTCACCTTGAGCAACGTCTATTATGTACATTGAAAAATCAACTAAATCTGGACTAAATGTAGCTGCTAAATTATCTCCGCCGCTTTCAACAAATATTATGTCTAAATTAGTAAATTTATTTTTTAATTCTTCTATAGCTGCAAAATTCATTGAAGCATCTTCTCTTATTGCTGTATGAGGACATCCTCCTGTTTCTACTCCAATAATTCTACCTTCTTCTAATACTGAATTCTCAACCATGAATTTTGCATCTTCTTTTGTATATATGTCATTAGTTATTACAGCTAATTCATAATCTTTTGCCATCTGTCTTGTTACTCTTTCAATTAAAAGAGTTTTTCCTGCGCCTACAGGACCTCCAACCCCTATTACTACTGGTCTCATAATAAAATCTCCTTTACTATAATTAGTTAAAAATAATCTAAAATCTCCTAAGGATAAATACAACCTATCCTTAGGAAATTTTTTTAGTGTATATGATCAGAATCAATATCCCTAAAAGCTACTTCTAAACTAACTTCATCTAGCTTATATTCGATATGAGCTGATTTTAATATTTCTTCTATTCTTTCATCATATTGTAATAGCATTTTACCATCTTGAAATTGAGCTGGAAGATGTCTATTCCCTAATGAATGAGCTATCTTACCCATTTCTGCCATAGTATCAGCAGTTACAACAAAAACCTTATATAAAGCCATTTTTCTCTCCATAAATATATCTTAGAATAAGAAGTATCTTTGAGCCATTGGTAATGTCTCTGCTGGCTCACAAGTTATAAGTTCTCCATCAACTGTAACGTCATAAGTTTGAGGATCTACTTCTAACTCAGGCATAGCATCATTAAGTTTCATATCTTTCTTAGTTAAATTTCTAATACCACTTACAGGTAATACTTGTTTTTCTAAACCTAATTTTCCTTTTATGTCATCTTCAAAAGCATATTTTGATACGAATGCAGCAGTAGTTTGTCCTACAGCTTTTCCATGTGCACCAAACATCTTTCTTAACATCTCTGGTTGACATGTTGGAATTGAAGCATTTGATTCTCCCATAACTGAAAGGTTAATCATTCCACCTTTAATTACTACCTTAGGCTTAACTCCAAAGAAAGCAGGTTCCCATAAAACTAAATCCGCCATCTTACCAATTTCTACAGATCCAACATAATCAGATATCCCGTGTGCTATAGCTGGGTTTATTGTATATTTTGCAACGTATCTTCTAAGTCTGTTATTATCGTCATATTCTGAATCATTTGCTAGAGGACCTCTTTGATTCTTCATCTTAGAAGCAGTTTGCCATGTTCTAGAAACAACTTCTCCAATTCTTCCCATAGCCATTGTGTCTGAACTCATGATACTGAATACACCCATATCGTGAAGTATATCTTCTGCAGCAATTGTTTGCTTTCTAATTCTTGAATCAGCAAAAGCTATATCTTCTGGAACTTTGTTATCTAAGTGGTGACAAACCATAAGCATGTCTAAATGTTCAGCTACAGTATTAACTGTATAAGGTTTTGTTGGGTTAGTTGACGCTGGTAATACATTTGGATGTGATGCCATCTTTAATATGTCAGGAGCATGTCCCCCACCAGCACCTTCTGTATGGAATGTATGAATAACTCTTCCACCTATTGCTTTTATAGTGTCTTCAACGAATCCACCTTCATTTAAAGTATCTGTATGTATAGCAACTTGTACATCATACTCATCAGCTGTTCTTAAAGCGTAGTCAATTGCTGATCTAGTTGCACCCCAGTCTTCATGAATCTTTAATCCACAAGCACCAGCTCTTATTTGTTCTGCATTAACTTCAACGTTAGCTCCACTACCTTTTCCAAGAATACCTACGTTTATTGGAAGTGAATCAAAAGATTCTAATATTCTATGAATATGCCATTCACCTGGAGTACAAGTAGTTGCGTTTGTTCCATCGTTAGGGCCTGTCCCACCACCGATTACAGTAGTAATTCCTCCATGTAAAGCTGAGTCTACTAAATCTGGGCTAATAAAGTGAACGTGAGTATCAATTCCTCCAGCAGTTAAGATACATCCTTCCCCTGCTAAAGCTTCAGTACTAACTCCTACTATGAAATCTACATTATCCATTCCATCAGGATTTCCACCTTTACCTATTGCAACGATTTTTCCATCTTTAATACCGATATCAGCTTTATATACTCCTGTATAATCTAAAACAGTAGCTCCTGTGATTATTAAGTCAACAACCTTTGGATTTTTTCTTGTTTCTATTGAGTTTTGACCCATACCATCTCTTAAAGATTTTCCACCACCGAATTTACATTCATCACCATAAACTGTGTAGTCTTTTTCGATCTTTAAGAATAAATCTGTATCTGCAAGTCTAATACTATCTCCTGTAGTTGGTCCAAATAAATCAGAATAATGTTTTCTGTCTATTTCAAAAGCCATTATTTTCTACCTCCTTTAGCTAGGAATCCATCAACTTTATTACATAAACCGTAAACTTTTCTCTTTCCAGCTATATCTATTAAATTAACGATTTTTTCATCACCTGGTTCAAATCTTACAGCAGTACCTGCTGGTATATCTAATCTCTTTCCATATGCAGTTTCTCTATCAAACTCTAATGCATTATTTACTTCATAGAAATGAAAATGAGAACCTATTTGAACTGGTCTGTCACCTCTATTTATAACTTTTAATTCGATTGCTTCAAATCCTTCATTATATTTAATTGGCTCTTCAGCTAATATGTATTCTCCTGGTATCATAATTTAAACCTCCACTTATTGAATAGGATCATGTACTGTTACAAGCTTTGTACCATCTGGGAATGTACATTCAACTTGTATAGTATGAATCATTTCTGGTATTCCTTCCATCACTTGCTCTCTTTTAAGTACTTGTCTACCTTCATTCATAAGAAGTTCTACAGACTTACCTTCTCTAGCACCTTCCATTATTTCGTCTGTAATAAGCGCTATAGATTCTGGATAATTTAACTTAATTCCTTTTGCTAGTCTTCTTCTAGCAACATCTGCCGCTACAACTATCATTAATTTTTCTTGTTCCTTCATTGATAATCTCATAGCTGTATCCTCCCTCATTATAATTTAAATATCACAATTTTTTGCGACCTTATTTTTATACACCTTTTTTATTTATCATTCAAATTTACACTTTTAACACTTTTTTATTTTTAAAGATTATATATTGAATATTTATCACATGAAAAAGTTTACCTCTTATCATTTTTTTAATTTATCTTTATTTTTCGACATTTTTGGGTAATTTTTTCATGTATTTTTATGTATTTTTCATCTTTTTTAATGAAATTATTATATCGTTTTCAAGTAATAATACTAAAATAAAAAAAAGATCACTACAAAATGATCCGAAAAAATCATTTTGTAACAATCTCTTTTAAAATTTATTTAGGAAACATATTAATTAATAATAAGAATCCTGGAATCCAAGCTGTGAAAATACCATCAATAACTGATAAGTATCCAACAAATTTCCCTAAATCTTTCTTCATTACTAATTCTATAAATCCAGTTAACCATAATAAGCCCCATAAAAGCCATATAATAACCCAATATATATTTCCTACAGTGAAGTCTATAAATTTAAATGTCGTTGGATCAATAAACGCTAATGGAATTGTATTAATTGCTACAAATAAACAATACCATCCATATAATCTACCATCTAGATTAAATAAACATCTTGCTGCAATAAATAGATATGTAAATCCAAATAACAAACCTGTTCCTGCTGCAAAATACTCTCCTTGTACTACTGCTATTATATTTACTACAAATGATAATACTCCAGTAAATACATTAAATACTGCCATAGACTTTTGATCAACATTACAAAGCCTTGCTATACCATTAAGTATAAGAACCACTCCAACATATAATAAAACTACACCTAACATAATTTACATCTTCTTTCTTTTATTTTTTACTCGTATTTTGTTTCATAACTCTCTTTGAAGAATTCTTGGTCTAATCCTTTTAATTGCACTTCGTCGCTTACTTTTATAGATTTAATCTTATCTACTACTTTAAATATTATGTAAGTCATTACAATTGAATAAACAGCTATTATTAAGCATCCTATTAATTGTATTGAGAATTGCTTTAATCCAGCTGATACTCCATTTACTCTTGGGTTTGCCAATATACCTACTAATAGTGTACCTATAAATCCACCCATTCCGTGAACTCCCCAAACATCAAGTGCATCATCCCATTTCTTTCTTTCGAATTCTACACATAAGAAACATACTATAGCTGCTATTGCACCTATTATAACCGCTCCTAATGGATCTATGTATCCTGATGCTGGTGTAACTGTCGCAAGTCCCGCAACTGCACCTATTATTATTTCTAGGAAAGATGCTCTTTTACTATGCATAGCATAAAGTATTAACCAAACAACCATTCCTGTCGCTGCTGCAACTGCAGTATTTGTGAAAACTATTGCCGCTGTTTCAGCTGCTGCTAAAGTTCCGCCTGCATTAAATCCAAACCATCCAAATAATAGTAAAGCTCCACCAATGGCAACCAGTCCTAAATTAAATGGCCCTTTTTCATTTTTATACTTTCTTTTACCTAGTACACATAATGCACCTAAACATCCAAATCCTGATGTAATGTGGATTACTGCTCCTCCAGCGAAGTCTACGAATCCCATCTTAGCTAAGAATCCGCCACCCCAAACCCAGTGAGCTACTGGGAAGTATATAAGTATCATCCATGGAATTAATACTTTTATCCATCCACTTACAGTCAATCTATTAGCAAAAGCTCCTGTCATTAATGGTGCCGTTATTATAGCAAACATTAATTGATACATAAAGAACATTATGAATGGTATTGTATTACTGTAGGTAGCATTAACAGTAAAGGTAACGTCTTTGAACGCAAAATATTGAAGTGGATTACCAATAACGCCTCCAATATCATTACCAAATACTAAGCTAAACCCACCAAATATCCATAATAATGATACTATTCCTATTGCTACAAATATTTGGAACATGATTGTTAAAGAATTTTTTCTTTCAACTAATCCTCCATAGAAAAATGCTAGCCCCGGTATCATAATTAAAACTAGTACAGTAGCTATAATTATAAAAGCCACATCCCCATTATTAATCATAAGACTCCTCCTTTAATATATAATTTTTACATTCTAAAAATGCGACAGGGACGAGTATAGCAAATAAAATCGAATCTTGTCAATATTTCTTAATTAAGTTAGAATAAATTTAATTTTCATTATTTTCTGATAATATTTTTAATCATCTATTATTATTGGAAAAATATTTATGTTATTCAATTATATAACTGTTTTATAATTCCAATATTTCCTGTTAATACTTTAACTAATATATTATTTTTAACTATTATGTAATTATAAGTAATTTAACCCATAACTTAACACAGCTAATTTATTTACAATAATTTTAAAAATAAAACTGCCTCATTTGAAATTTTGAGGCAGTTTTATTACTTTATTTAACTATATTTTTAATAAATAAATTTATAGTCAAAAATTACCTTATATTAAATTTTAAATTGGTTATCTTCAACTTTAACGGTACATATTCCACCTTTACTTAAGCTTCCAAAAAGAATTTCATCTACTAATAATGGTTTTACATCAGAATTTATAATTCTCTTTATTTCTCTAGCTCCAAACTCCTTTGAGGTACCTTTTTCTGCAATCTTAATAATTGCATCTTCTGAGAAGTCTATACTTATGTTTTTGCTTAATAGCTGTTCTTTAAACTTTTCTAGTTCTCTTACAACTATATTTTTAGCTATGTCTATATCTATATGATTAAATACTACTATTTTATCTAATCTATTTCTAAACTCAGGAGAGAATACCTTTTTAACCTCTTCCATTATAGCAGTACCTTTTATTTCTCTTGCTCCAAAGCCAACTAAGGATTTTCCAATATCTTTAGCTCCTGCATTTGATGTCATTATTATAATAACATTTCTAAAGTCTGCTTTTCTTCCTTGATTATCACTTAAAGTAGCATAATCCATAACTTGAAGTAACACATTTAATATATCTATATGAGCTTTTTCTATTTCATCGAGCAATAATACTGAATGAGGGTTCTTCTTAATTTCATCTGTTAAAAGGCCACCCTCCTCATATCCAACATATCCTGGAGGCGCTCCTATAAGTTTTGATGCTGCATGCTTTTCTTGATATTCACTCATATCAAACCTTATAAGCTTAACACCTAAGCTATTACTTAATGTTCTTGCTATCTCTGTTTTACCAACTCCTGTTGGCCCTACAAAAAGAAGTGACGCTACTGGTTTATCAGCTTCTGTTAACCCTGCTCTAGACATCTTTATAGTTCTTACTACTTCTTCTATGGCAGTGTCCTGCCCAAAAATATTTTTCTTTAGGTCTTCTTCTAAATTTTTAAGAGAATTAATTTCATCCTTCTCTACAGTCTTTTTAGGAATATGACATATCTTTGAAATTACATCCTCTATAATATTCTCATCTATTATTCTTTCGCTATTACTACTATTTAAATTAATAAAAGCCCCTGCTTCATCAATTAAATCTATAGCTTTATCTGGTAAAAATTTATCATTAATATATTTATGACTTAATGTTACAGCAGCTTTTATTGCAGCCTCAGTATACTTTACATTATGATAATTTTCATAAGCTTCTTTAACACCGTTTAAAATCTCTATACATTCTTTTTCTGAAGGCTCTTTAACTTCTACTACTTGGAATCTCCTGCTTAAGCCTTTATCCTTTTGGAAATACTTTTTATACTCCTCATAAGTAGTAGCACCGATAAACATTATGCTACCATCTATTAGATAAGGTTTTAAAAGATTTGATGCATCTAAAGATCCCCCACCTAGAGCCCCTGCTCCAACTAAATTATGAATTTCATCTATATATACTATTGGGTTATTTAAAGTCTTTATCTCATCAAGCACCTTTTTAATCTTCTCTTCGAAATCACCTCTGTACTTAGTTCCAGCTACAAGAGATCCTAAATCTAAAGATAAAACTACAGAATCCTTTAATTTTTCTGGAACCTTTCCTTCATTTATAAGTCTAGCTAATCCTAATGTAATTGCTGTCTTACCAACTCCAGGTTCTCCGATATGAAGTGGATTATTCTTACCTTTTCTACAAAGAATTTGAATAGTTCTCTCTAATATATCCTCTCTACCAACTAATGGCTCATCACTCGATTTTGCAATCTCAGTAATATTAATAGTAAGCTTATCTATTATTGATTTCTTTTTCTCTTCTTTATCATTTACTTCTTCATCATTATCTTCTATAATTAACTCTTCATTATCTTCTAAAATATCCTCATCATTTCTATGAGCTAAACTATATAGTATATCTGTTTTTTCAATACCATTTTCTATTAAATAATAATTACAATAGCTTTCTTCCAAATCATAAAAAGCTGCTACTATATGTTCTATATTTATCTTATCTCTTTGAGAATATAAAGCTTGTTGACTTGCTCTTATCAACACTTCTTGAAAACTATAACTTTCTTGAGGTATATCGTCACTTCCTTCATCAACATACTCATTAATATATTCTTCTAAATTATTTCTTAAGCTATTAATATCCCCATCGCAATTATTTACTGCATCTATAAAACTTTTATTAAAAGTAAGTGCATATAATAAATGCTCTGCTGTAATAAACGTATCTTTATTTTTCTTACCGTGATTAAAAGCTTGGATTATAACATCATTTAACTCTCTACTTACTTCCAATGTCTACTCCTCCTCTACTGTTACCTTAAATGGAAATCCCTCTTCCTTTGCCTTCGCCATACTTATAGAAGCTTTTGTTACGGCTATATCATAAGGATATATCCCAACAACGCCTTTTCCTTTAGTGTGAACATCCATCATTATCTTTTCAGCTTCTAACATCTCTTTTCTGAAAATATCTGTTAATATATAAACTACAAATTCCATTGTAGTAAAATCATCATTATGCATTATTACCTTATAATGTTTAGGCTTTTTTACTTTAACTTTGCTTTTTTCTCTTGTTATAACTTTAGGCTCCATATATTTCCTCCATATCCCTTAGTTTTTATTATACAGTTAATTATATAATCACTTTAACTATTTTACTATTATATTTCTTTAATTATCTATTCTTTTTACTAACAACTTTATATATCTTCTAAAAAACAAATGCACCTACTATTATAGCAAGTGCATTTTATTATACTTATGTATTATATTTTACATATTAATACATTCTTCATTCTCTTGAATATCATCATTTTTTCTATTGATAATATAATCTACTATTATAGCTATAGCTCCATCTCCAGTTACATTAGTAGCTGTCCCAAAACTATCTTGTGCTGCATGTAATGCAATCATAATTGATTTTTCTACTGCTCCAAATCCAAGCATTGATTCTAAAAGTCCTAAAGCTGCCATTACTCCACCACCTGGAACTCCTGGTGCTGCAACCATTGTTATCCCTAGCATAAATATAAATGGAATAATCATACTAAAAGTAGGTGTTTGTCCATTCATATACATAACCGCCATTGAAGTAATAACAAGTGTTATAGTATCCCCAGCTAAATGTATTGTTGCTCCTAAAGGTATAACAAAATCTAAAACCTCTTCACTTATTCCATGCTTTCTCGAACATTCAAGAGTTACTGGTATTGTAGCTGCTGAAGATTGAGTTCCTACAGCTGTTATATATGCCGGAATCATATTTTTTATTAATTTGAATGGATTTTCCTTCTTTACAGCTCCTGCTATGCAATATTGAATAACTATGTAAACTAATTGTAATAAAAATAAAATTAAATATACTATTCCAAAAGATCTTAAAGTATTAAATATTTCACCACTGTAACTTAATTTTGCAAAAACACATCCAATATAAATTGGCACTATAGGAATTATAATCTTTGTTACTATCATTAAAACTATTTCATTAAATTCTTCTGCTACTGATAACATAGTGCTGTTTTTAATTCTAGATAAACCTATACCAAGTATAAAGGCTAATGTCAATGCAGACATAACATTCATTATTGGTGGAATCTCAATGTTAAAATATGGCTCTATAGCTTGTCCAGTCTCACTTAATGCAACAGCTCCATTAATTAATTTTGGAAGAACAGTCGCTCCTACTAAATACGCTAAAAAACCAGCAATTAATGTAGATGTATAAGCTATTATAGTTGTTATGAAAAGACCTTTTCCTGATTTGTTTCCTAATGTTGCAATACTAGGAATTATAAATCCTATAATTATTAGTGGAATTACAAAAGATAAAAAACTTGCAAATAATCCACTAAATGTTGCTAATATCCTTACTGGAAATTGGATATTATTTACCCCACATAGTAATCCAATTGATATTCCTAATACTAGAAATAAAAATATTTTTTTGACTAAAGATAATTTTTTCATTATGTCACCCCCTTTTTTTCTTAATAAAATACAGGAAATTTGTATTTTGTATATAATATAACTTTTTTCTTCTAGTGTCAATTTGATTTTTTTAAATTAGGATAAAAATAAGTTTGTTAGCAAGTCACTCATTTTCACTTTAATTTGCAGTTATAAAAAACATATATGAGGGATGTTTTTTTATAACTATGTTACTCACTTTTATCTTATAAAGTCATATGATTAATACTAAACATACTTACGATGTGAATTTATAGTGAAGAAAAAGTCAATTAGAATATTAAGCTTTTCCTTATTATTTCTAGTACTACTACTGGCAATATTTACGGCTTAATTTTTTTATAGAATCTTATAGTCCAAGCTCTAAAGCTTTAGCAAACTTAGAGGACTCTCCATCAGTGGATGTAACTGATGATAATTTAATAGTATTTACTCCACAAAATACTACTGTTACAACTGGTTTAATAATATATCCAGGTGCAAAAGTTGAACCTGAAGCTTATGCTCCTTTAGCAAATGATATTTCACAAGCTGGCTATGAAGTAATTATTACTCCTATGCCTCTATACAACTATTAAAAAGCATTTCCAAAATAGCCTTAAATGAAATAAATAAAATAAAATAAAAGGAAGTCGTTTTACCGACTTCCTTTTTGTTTTGCTTATAATTTAATTATATTTTTTATAACTCACCTATAATTTTAAAACTTTTTATTAGTTTTACCTCTTCATTTTTTTCATTCTTATATGATATTTCATCTATATCTATATCTATAATTTTTACTCCTAAGGACTCTAATATATTTTTATCCCATTCAGGACGTATTTTATTACTTAATGGCAAATCATATGCTATTTTATCTATTGGTGATGTATCTACTCCCATCATATTTTTATGGTCATTTATATGAGTAGAACTTTTTCTTTCTTCCATATACTTATCATCAAACAAATAACAATAATGGTTTCCATCAAGAATTATAATTCTTCCACCTGGCTTTAATATTCTAATCCATTCTTTATATGCTTTTTCTGGATTTTCTAAATTCCAGATAACGTTTCTACTTACTAATAAATCAAAGCTTTTATCTTCAATATCAGGATTTTGTGCATCCCCTTGAATAGTATGTATTTTTACTCCTAAATCTCTTGCATTTTCTTCCGCCTTTGCCAACATATTTTCAGTGCAATCAAAAGCAAAAGACTCATATCCCATATCAGCTAATAAAATCGCTAAAAATCCAGGTCCACATCCCATATCTATAGTTTTACACTTCTTGTTCTTTGGTATATATTTTCTTAAAAATTTTTCATATTCTTCTTTGTCATTACTTTCTAAACTTTCCCTATTACTTATTGAATATCCTTCTGCTCGTTTATTCCAATAAGACTTTATTTCCTCTAAGTATTTCATTTTAACCTCCAAATAATTAATTTACCAAGCACTTCCTATAAGTTAAATAACTGAACTAATAAGTTTTTTTGTAAATATTTGCTTTGGATTAATAATTACATCTTGTATAGTACCTTCTTCTATAATTTTTCCTTCATTCATAACTAATACATAATCACAAAATTGCTGAACTAATGCTATATCATGACAAATGAAAAGTATGGCCATTTGTCTCTTTTTTTGTATATTCTTTAATAACTTTATGATATTATATTGAACCGTCACATCTAATGCACTTGTTGCTTCGTCGCAAATAAGTAATTCTGGATCACTTGCTAAAGCTCTAGCTATTGCAGCTCTTTGGCATTGTCCTCCACTTACCTCCCTAGGATATCTATCTGCTATTTCATATTCTAGCTGACATTCTTCAAGTAGATTCTTTAATTTTTCTTCTTTTTCAGCTGAACTTAATGTTTTTTTCATAGCCTCTTTTATAGATTTTCCTAATTTAATTCTTGGATTAAAGGATTCTGTAGGCATCTGAAATACCATTTGAACCTTTCCTTGAATTTCCTTAAGTCTAATATTATTTTTTATACTTAATATATTTCCACTTAATGCTATTTCACCTTCATCAAAATCTAGTAATCCTGAAATAATTCTAGCTGTTGTACTTTTACCACAACCACTTTCTCCAACTATTCCAACACACTGTCCTTTATTAACAGTAAAACTGACATCATCTATTACTGTGTTACTTTTACCTGATTTCGAGAATGTCTTTTTTATAGATGAAACTCTTAGTATTTCTTCCACTAGTTATCACCTCATTTTAAATAATTTCTTTCTTTAATTTAGGCATTGCATTAATTAATTCCTTAGTATATTGTCTTGATGGAGAATTAAATATCTTTTTTGTTAAATTATACTCTACACATTCTCCATCTTTCATCACTAATGCATTATCGGACATTAAAGAAATTACTCCCATATTGTGACTTACTATAATTATAGTAGTTCCAAACTTTTTTCTTAAGTTCATAAGCTCATTTATAACTTTAGCTTGAACAGTTACATCTAATGCACTAGTAGGCTCATCCGCTAAGATTATTTTGGGGTTAGATGCCATCGCCATCATTATTCCAGCTCTCTGATTCATACCTCCTGATAATTCAAAGGGATAACTATTAAGAAACTTCTTAGGATCTTTAATATTAAGCTCTCTTAAAATTTCTTCTCCTCTTTCTAATGCTTCTTTTTTTGTCACCTTCATATGCGCTTTCATTGAATCATATAATTGATTGCCTATTGTTCTGATTGGACAAAAAGATGATTGACAGTCTTGAAATATCATTCCAATAGACTGCCCTCTGATTACCATTAATTCTTTTTTATTTAAATTTGTAATATCTTTTCCTTCATATATTATCTTACCATCTACAATATGGCCTCCTTCTCCTAGAAGGCCAATTATAGATTTTATAAGTGTGCTCTTTCCACTTCCTGATTCCCCTACTATTCCAAGTATTTCTCCCTCTTGTATAGTAATAGAAATATCTTTAACTACAAGTTTATCGTCATATTTTATTGATATGTTTTTAAGTTCAAGTAAAGGCTTATTCATATCTTCTCCTATTATTCTACTGAAAGGTCTGCTGTGATTTCATAATAATCTGAAGGATGAGCTTCAAATCCTGAAATATTTGATTTCATTACAAAAGACATTTTTAAATGAGATGCAAAAATAAATGCACTGTCATCTAAAATAATTTGTTGCATTTTTATCGCTAATTCGCTTCTTTTATCTGTATCAAATGTATCACTCATTTCAGCATATAACTTTTCTAATTCCTCATTGTAATAATTCCCACGATTTTTAGCTGAATCTTTTAAAGTATGTGTTGTAAAGAAATATGCTGGGTCTCCTGTTGGTGCTGTTACAAAGGCACTAGCATAGATATCCCACTCTCCACTTTTTATATAATCTAAATGATTTGCTGTTGAATTAACTTTTACATCAATTCCTACGTCCTTTAAAGAAGCTTGCACAGACTCTGCAAGAAGTGGTAACTCTTGTCTTCCAGGATATGTTAACCATCTTATAGTTAAATTCTTACCATCTTTATCGACATAGCCATCTCCATTTGTATCTTCCCAACCTGCTTCACTTAATAATTTCTTTGCTTCTTCCACATTATATTCTGGAGCTGTTACATTATTATCACCAAATGAGAAATTTTCAGGGAATGCCCCTACTGCTGGAGTCCCATTTCCATTTAACAATACAGTTGTGAAGCCTTTTTTATCTATAGCCATTGCTATTGCTTTACGCACATTTATATCTTGAAGATTCTCATTGTTATAATTAATAGCTCCAAAGAATGTACGTGATGTATCTGTAGAGCTTATCTTATAATCACTGTTGTTATTAAATAATTCTAAGCTTGCATAAGGAAGACCTTGTGTTGCATCTATTTCACCACTTTGAAGCGCCATAGTAAGAGTATCACCATCTGTAATTGACTTAACTATTACACGGTCAGTCTTAACTTCCCCACCCCAATAATTATCATTTTTAACTAACTCTATTTCTGAATCTGATATTTTTTCTGCTATAAATGGTCCTGTTCCTGCTACATTTCTATCTTCTGTAACACCATATTCCATATCAATTATTGCACCATATGGGTCACTTAAATAGTTCAATAAATCTACAACCTTTTTGTTAGAAGTTATTGTAATGCTTTGTCCTTCTGCTGATATATTAGATATATCTAAATCGCTTGGAGCTCTGTCATGTACAGCAATAAGATTTTCTAAACATTCTTTTACTGCCTCACCATCCATTTTTCTTCCACTACTAAAATTAACATCATCTCTTAAGTTAATTTTTATAGTATAATCATCAATCTTTTCATATCCAGTTGCTAGCCATGGTTCTAATTCCATGCTCTCATTAAACTTAAATAAAGTTTCACCAACACCATAACGCACTGTTGACCATCCTGAATAATTGTCATGAGGATTTAACCCTGCATTACCCATTTCTGGCCCATAAGCTGTTGTCCCATAATGAAATACTTTTTCATTATTTGTTGTTTTATCACCAGTATTTTTTTCTTTATTACTTCCACATCCAACTAATATTGATGTACATATACATCCTACCATTAATAAACTAATTAACTTACTTTTTCGCATTCTAATTCTCCTATCTGTTGTTATTTTTAATTATTATTTTGTATCAAAATAATCTCTAATTGTATCTCCTAGTAAATTGAAACACATTATTGTTACAAAAATAGCTAGACCAGGTGATAAAATCATCCATGGTGATGTCTGAATCATACTTCTTCCATCATTCATCATACTTCCCCATTCTGCTGCTGGTGCTATAGCACCTAACCCTAAAAATGAAAGAGCTGCTAGTTCCATCATCATTGTTCCAATGTCAACTGCTGCCATTACAATTATGGTACCTATAGTATTAGGTAAAATATGTTTAACTATTATTTGCCAATTACTTAATCCATTCAGTCTTGCCGCATCAATAAATGGCTGATTTTTTAAGGTCATTGCCTGAGTTCTTGCTATTCTTGCATACCTAGGCCAACTAATTACTGCTAATGCAATTACAGCATTCTGCATTCCACCTCCAAGAACTGCTGCTACTGCAATGGCAAATACCATTCCTGGAAAAGCTAAAAACATATCTGCTATTCTCATAAGTATAATGTCTCTAATTCCTCCATAAACTCCACAATATAATCCCACTATAGTTCCTACTATACTTATTATTAAGATTAATGCTAATGTAGAAAAAATACTACTTCTTCCACCTACCAATACTCTAGAAAATAAATCTCTTCCATATCTATCCGTTCCAAAAATATGTCTTAAAGATGGAGATTGTAATGCTTCACTTAAATTCTGAGCATAAGGATCATAGGGTGCAATATATTCTGAAATCAATGCTATTAAACATATTGTTAAACATATACTCCCAAAAATAATAAGCTTTATCTTTGTTTTCTTTTTCTTATTCATACACCTACTAATTATTCCTTTCCTAGTCTGATACGTGGGTCTAAATAATTATGTACTATATCAGATATAAGATTTATAGCTACATATATAAATGCCATCCAAATTACATAGGCTTGAATCATAGGATAATCATACATATTAATTGAATCTACTGCTAACTTTCCTACTCCATCCCACATAAAAATACTTTCTACTATAGCAGTCCCTCCAAGAAGCGAAGCAATTGATAATGTTAGAAGCGTAATAATAGTCATTAATGAACATCTAAACACACTTTTAAATAAAACGCTCTTATACCCTATTCCCCTTACATAAGCAGCACTTACGTACTCTTTATTTAACTCCTCTAATACTACAGCTCTTACTTGCCTAGTATATTTACATATCATTGCTATAGAAAGAGTCAATGTTGGCATAATTAAGCCTTTTAACCCATTACTACTTGAACCTATAATAGGTAACCACTTTAACTTTACAGAAAATAAAAGAATTAATAATAGCGCTAAGAAAAATCCCGGTAAAGAATTACCTATAAAACTTAAAAATCTTATAATATAATCTATAAATTTATTTTGAAAAACAGCTGCAATAATTCCTAAAGGAATTGCTACTAATATAGTTAATAATATCGATGCGGACATTAAAAGAAATGTATTTGGTAATTTTGAAATTATAGTCTTAAATACAGGTTTTCCTGAAACAAAAGACTCCCCCATATCTCCTTTAAAAATTCCCATAACCCAATTTCCATACTGAACTAAAAAAGGCTTATCTAATCCTAATTCACTTCTCATATTATCTTCTACCTCTTGCGAAACAACACCACCAGTGTTTTCCAATAGTTTATCAACTGTATCGACAGATGTAGTATTCATCATTGCGAAAGTAATGAATGTTATTCCAAATAAAATCGGTACAAGCTGTATAAATCTTTTTCCGATATACTTTACCACTAGTTTCTACTCTCCACTTCTACATAGTTTTTTATGTCTATTTCTCTAAATATTAACGCCCTAATATTTTAATTATTTTATTGCTTGAACTAAAAACATTGGAGTAGATGCATAATTAAATTTCTCCTCTTCAGACCATAAATTTTTCCAAACATCACAATCTGCATTAACTTCTGTTACTCCTAGCTGACTTAAAACCGAAATATCCCACGCTGGACGCATTATCTTGCTTAATGGCACCTTTCTAGCTATCTCTTCCATAGCCTCTATATCAGTACATGTATAATGATCCTCTAGATTACTACTAGCTACCATCTTTCTATCATTTTCATACTCTCTTTTCTTTTCGTCATCAAATAAATGATGATACCAATTAGCATCAAAATTTAATAGAATTCCTTGTTTTTTTAAAACTCTAACCCATTCCTTATATGCTATATCAGGTTTTTCCAAGTTCCACGTTAAGTTTCTAGATACTACCACATCAAAGATTTCATCATCAAATAACAAATTTTGCGCATCCATTCTTATAAAAGTTATTTTAGATGATAACTCTCCTGCATTTTCCTTTGCTTTTTCAATCATCGCCTCAGTATAATCAACTGCAGTAACTTTATATCCAGCTCTAGCAAGTATTATTGAAAAGAATCCTGGACCACATCCAATATCTAAGATATTTATGGACTCTTTTGGTATACCTTCTAATCTTCTTTCAATTTCATTTAACCATTTATCCTTTTGTATAGTTGATAACTCTCCTCTATTAACCTCTGAATATCCTTCAGCTCTATTTGACCAATAATTTTCTATATCATTTAATAAATTCACCATTAAATATCTCCTTCAGCGCTTTTTTATTTTTAGAATATCAACGTTGTTTTTTCTTCACAACCCCCTATAGGGGTAATTATTTAAACTTTTATTTATAATTTCAGTAGCAACAACTGTACTTTACTTTTTTCGCTCTCAGCACTACCTCTAAGTTCCATTTATTTCACAGATACAAAAAAAATGCATCTACCTTTTCAGTAGATGCATTTCTCACTCTTACTTTATTCTTATTTAAATAAAAATAGTCTATTACCTTCCCATTAACTGACGTATCATACTTGTATCATATTTTTTTGATAATTCATAAAGTTCTTCAGCTTATTTATAAAAATAACTTATTGGTTTATCAACATAAACAGGTATTTTATTTTCTAAAAGTGTTTTACATATTTGAAAATGTGACTCTGTTGCATCCATTTTCATTGTAATAAGATGTGTTTTTATATATTTCCACCGCTTGTCCAGTAGCTGATGCTAAAATTACCATACCTAAAAGTTCATCTTTATTAGGATCTTCTAGATTTTCAACTCCAAAACATATTAATTCTAATGCTAATCGAAAATTCATATCTGCAGCTCTTGTTTTAGCTTTGTAATCACTTATCTTATTATATTGAAACATATTCATTAATATTAAAATTATTATACTTACAATAGCTATATTCTTTTTGTTAATTATCTTCTTTGCATCAGCATTCATATATTATCATTTATTCTGTTCTTCTATTACTTATTTAAGTTTAATTCACTATATTTTACCGGCTTTATAAATGTTCTGCTATTAATAATATGATGAATTGTATTATCTACTACTTTCTCTGCTTTACTCTTGTTACTTAATCTAATTTATAATTTTTAATTAATTTAACTGTTGCATTTAATGCATCTGCACTATCTATCCAAATATCAGGTTTAAACCCTTCTGCATCAAGATTTTCTCCTTCAGCGCCTATAAAAACACCTTCCCCAAAACCTAAGTCAAGCTTAGAGTTAGGTAATTGATATGTATAATTATTAGGAACTAAATAACAACCTCGTGTATTTCCCCCAATAAAAACTACATTTTCTATATATCTTAATCTATCAACAAAACCTTCACCTGCTGAAGCCACATCTTGGTCTATCAACACAAAAATCAAATTATCATTTTCTATAAACTTACCTTCATCATAACTAGAATACCATGTCCCATAATTTCCTTTTTCAAAATCCTCTTTCATAGCTTTTAAGTGTTCTTCTTGATTAATAAGCTTGCCTTCCATTTTTTCATAGTTATTAATACTAGCTAGTATATTAATCTTACTTCTCTTTTGTATGGTACTTCTAGTAATCTTCAACTCATTACCTAAATAATTCTTTATCCACTCTTTTCCGTAACTTTCACTTCCACCATTATTTCCTCTTAAATCAATTATTATTATTTCTTCATTTTCATACTTCTTTCCAGAATCTATAAATGTATATAAACTTTCATCAGTAGTGCTTTTTAAGTTCATACTACTAACATCTAAAACTGGAATACCATCTATATCATACTCTTCATATGCTAATATACCATTTTTATTGTTCATATAATTTGCTTTCAAAGTGATTTCTTTAGTTATAATATCATTGTTTTTATTCACCAAAGATATCTCTCTTGTAATTAAAGCTTCTGTATTATTTAGGAGTTCTCCAATTACATAAACTAATTTCCCCTTTTCATCTATTGATGCTTTTAGATATTTTTGAATATCTTTACTTCCATCTATCTCTTCAAGGTAATATTTTTCATTATCTACAAATGTATAAACTTTCTCATTTTCCTTCATAAAGTAATACTCTCTGCTTAAAGCACTTATCAAATTCCTACTATTATTTAAAAATCTTATACCAATTCTAAAATGCCCATCATTGATTACTGGTTCAAGACCTTCAACTAATAAATCTTTTATTTTATCTTTAGTAATTTTTTCTTCATAGGATAGTTTATTTAAAATGTCCTCTTCTATAACATTAAATACCTTATCTCCTCCAAAGTATTCATATGGTCCATAGCTATACTTTAAAATTTCAAAAACATAACTTATATCCTCTTTAGCACCTTTATGAGATATTAATTTTTGTTCATCTTTCTTATTTATCATTTTTAGAGTAGTTAAAGTTTCAACTTCTTCATCTGAAATAAATGTTTTTTCATCTTCCTGCACTTTCATATATTGTGTTAAATCTACAGGCTGAGAATTATTAATAAATGATCCTCTAACTTCATTTAGATTTTGTAAGAAATCATAAAATTCATTATTATCACCTTTATCCAATATGAAAATTAAACCTATTACCCAAAATATATTTGCTATAACTAAAGCACCTTTGAATTTCTTCATACTCCCCAATACCCCTTATTAAATTATTAGATTTTAATTGATAAAGTACTTTTATACCATTCTTAATTAATTCTAAATAAAACATTTTTAATGTACCTAGCTATTAAAATTTATTTTTCTATAAAGCTTATTGCTTTTTTTAATAACTGTGGCTGAATTTCTGGATAAGTTAATGCTTTAGGTAGCTCGTCAAAAAAATCAATCTTTTCTATTTCAAGGTTTGGAAGCTTTCCAACTTCACTTACCTCAGCAAAAAATAAACCTCCAAATGTTTCAGTAGGATGCTTTGTATTATCTACATCTTCCTTTGTAACTGAATAAACACAAATAGGTTTTATATCAAATGTATTTGCACCTGTTTCTTCCTGAAGCTCCCTAATAGCTGTATTTTTTATTTCCTCTCCTAACTCTCTGTGCCCTCCTGGAATCTCCCATGTATTTCTTTCTTTATGTTTAGCTAGAATCCATTTATTTTTATAACGTGACACTATTACAGCAAATAACAAATCTTTATCGTTTACTTCATTCCACTTATAAAAGTTAACTTTAATCATTCTCATCCCTCCAATTAGTTTATTAAAGAAAATTATGTAGTAGTTTCTTTAGGTATTTCCTTGTTAATTGAATATATAAAATTTGTATATAATCCAAATACAAGTCCCCATAGTGTAATAACTACTATTTTTACAATCTTTATATCTTTTATTAAATGTTGAACAACCTCATTTTCAATAGCTAAATTACCATTTTCAAATAAAAATTGTAATGTATCCAATCTTCTTGTTGCTGTTCCTAATGATAATACTATTAAAATAAATACTATCCATTGAAACAACTTATATCGCCATATTTTTCTCATAACTCCTCCGTACTTTTATTTTATTTTATTTTATTTTATATACCTCATAAGATGTCTCCATTGGTCCAATCACATCCTTGTATCTTTGCATGCTTGTATATAGATAAAACTCATTTCCATCATCAGACCATCCTGCTAAGCTTTTTATTCCACTTTTATTTTTACTGGATACAACAGAAGTTAAATTTGAAAGCTCTAAATTTTCGTTTATTGATGCTAAATTCATTGTAAATTTAGTATTTTCCTCTTCATAACTACCTCCAGTCATAATTATTTTATCCTTAGTTGGATTTAGACTAAAATTAAATAATGATTCATCACTTACATCTATCTGTTTAGCAAGCTTTTTAGTATTTATATCATAATTCCATATACCATTTTTATCTTCAGCATATCCAGAAAATAAAATTTTACCATTTGAATATATTGCTCCACCTATAACTTTTACATCTATCCCCATATCTGAAGATAATATAGGTGTAAACTTGCTACCTTCAATGTATCCAATTATTGATGAGTCATCTCTCATATAAGTTGATGTTGATATAGCTTCTAAAGATACATATATCTTGTTATCTTCTATTCCTAAAATAACTAATTTTCTATCATTTATATCTGGTATATCATTAAAAACTTCTTTATTAATATCATTAAAAGCATATGCATCTATTTCATACATTTCATTATTTATAATATCAAGTAAAACTATTTTAGGATTACTATCATCTCCAACTCCATATAAGTCTATAGCCCCATCTACGTAAGATATAAACTGTCTGTTATCCTCACCGTATTTTTCTATAAACTTTTCATAGACACCTATTTCTTCAAGTTCACCTTTTGAATTAAATTTATAACCCTTATTATCTTTTACAACCCTTACCTCCCTTGAATTTGTATAATCTTGAAATACAATTCCATTAAAATCTTTATCTTGCCAACTAATCTTATTTAGACCTGTCTCTTTATCCTTATTATCTGTAATATCTCCAACTCTTACAGAATCTAAATACCAATTTTGAAATGCAAGGTTTGTATTTCCTGCTTCTTCTGGCGCTATTGTGTAGTATATTATCTTATCATTTATTAGACTGCCCCATGAGTTGTCTGTTCCACTAATGCCTTCTGTTTTCGCAATCATTTCAATATCTAATTTAGTATTTTTACTTCCAGTAGCCTTTGCATCATTATCTAAGACTATTGAGTCTAAAACTTGATGACTATCTTCAGTGCCTTTATCAAAGCATCCTACAAATGATACTGTAGCAGCTATTAACATTGTTATTAGTAAGTATTTTCTTTTCATATTAACCCCTCCAATTCTTATATCTCTATTTTAGTAAGGGATTATTGTTAAAGTAATTCTAAGTTGTTTCCAAAGTGTTAAAACTAGGAAGCTTAACAATAAATTCCGAAATATTATCATTAACCTCAAGCTGAATACATCCATTATGAACTTCAACAATATTTTTACATATATATAATCCTAACCCATGTGACGTTTTTGATGAAAATCCACCTTTTTCAACTTTAATAAAAGGATCAAATATCTTTTCTTTCATATTTTCTGGTATCTCTTTTCCTTCTGTTAATATAGAGAAGATAACTTCAGAACCTTCACTATTTAGATTAATAACAACCTTAGTATTCTTATAACAATACTTAATTCCATTATTAATTAAATTTCTAAATAGAATCGTTAAATACTGATTATTTCCATTAACCATAGCATCGTCATATTCTTTTATAATTTCTAACCCTTTATCTTTTATTTCTGGTAAATTAATAGAAATACTATCATCTATGATTTCCTTAATATTTACTTTTTCAAAAGAATATTCCTCTAAATCACTGCTTTGCTTTGAAATATTTAGCAATGTAACTACAAGCTCATGCATTCTGTTACTTTCTGAAACAATTCTGTTTAAGGCCTTATTTTTAAATTCTTCCTTAACCTCATTATCTCTTAAAATCTGTGCATAACCTGAAATACTAGCTAAAGGTGTCTTCAATTCATGTGTTATATTTCTAAAAATAGCTTTTTCCTGTTCATCCTTTAATCTTAACTTTTCACTCATTGTGTTGAAGGACTGAACTAGTACCCCTATTTCATACTTAGACTTTACTGGCAGTTTATCTGGATATCTCCCTTTTGATATTTCTGAAACTTTATCCTTTAAGATAACTATTGGCTTAATCATCCTTGAGGATAAAAGATATACTGCTATAAATATAATAATAAATAAAATAGCTACACTAATATTAATTAAATTTTTATTTGCTATATTACGGCTATACTCTCCACTATAATCTTTTATTAATACTAGGATTCCTATTGGTTTATAATCTTTTCCATATATACAATAACTAAGTTTTCCGTATACTTTAGCATTTTTCTTTTCTATATCAAGTACAGTTTTATTATCTATTGCTAGCTCAAAAGAACTAGGTAGCTTAGTAAGTAGTTCAATATCTATTTCATTTTCACTAGTGATACCAGTTGATAAAACTTTACCATCAAAATCAAATATGACACCTTGACAATAAACTCTATCTACTATGAACTTCATTACGCTATCTATTAAATCTTCATCTAGTATACTATCTCTTTCTATATCATTTATTAAAATGTAGTCCTCTAGATTTTTGAAAGATACTGTATAATTTTCCTTCATATCTTCTGAAACATATATTTTAAATCTTTGATAGAAAAACTTGTCCATAAATGAATTAAAAACTATTATCGATATTATAAAAATAAGTGATAATACAATTCCAAACTTATGCTTTATCGTTAACATAATTCTCCTTTAACATATATCCAATACCAAAAACTGTTTCTATATTAACTTCACTTTGAATCTTTTGGCGAAGTCTTGTTATGTGAACATCTACAGTTCTTGTATCACCACTAAAATCATATCCCCAAACTAAATCTAATAACTTATCTCTTGAGTGAACCATATTTTTGTTTTTTAATAAAAATAATAATAAATCAAACTCCTTGGGCTTTAGCTTAACTTCTTCATTATTTAGTAAGACTATTCTAGAATCTTCATTTACTTTTAATCTACCATATGTAATTGCATTACTATCAGACTCTTCTAGTAATTCTATTAACTCACTACGTCTTCTAAGCGAAACTCGTATCCTCGCTATTACCTCTCTTATATCAAAAGGCTTGGTAATATAATCATCAGCTCCAAGCTCAAGACCTAGGATCTTGTCCATTATTTCTCCCCTTGCAGTAAGCATAATAATAGGAATTTTATACTTAGCAACTTTCCTACAAACGCTAAAACCATCAGTATCATTTAGCATAATATCTAATAATATTAAATCTGGTTTAAAAGTAGTTATTTCTTCTTCTGCTTCTAATCCATTAGGATTCACCTTAACATTGTACCTTTCTTGTTTAAGTGAAAAACTTAATATTTCACTTATATCCTCATCATCCTCAATTATTAATATGTTTTCTCTCATAAAGTACCCCTTGTCTTTTAAGTCTATTAATACAATTACTCAAAACTTTACCTTAGTTCCAAATTCATATTTAACAACTTAATAAATTAAACTTACTATTTTTTATTCAACTTATAATTGCTAATTAACAAATCAATAATTCCATTAACTTCATTAATTATCTTAAAACCAACTTTCTTATGGATTGCTATAGCAGCTTGTCTAGTAATCTCAAATGAATTATGAACTGCTGTTGCATCATATTCCTCAAAGGCAATATTAATTAATTTCCTTAATGCCTCTACTGAATATCCCATTCCGCGATATTTCCCTTCAATTACAATCCCTATTTCATACCACTTCTTATCATTATTCCAATGAATATTCACTTCTCCAATAAACTCATTATCTTCTTTCCTTGTGATATATGCATAAAAAGAATTTGGTTTATTGTTCACCATACATGAGTACCACCTGCTCCATTTATCCCTTGGGAAGTCTATACAACCAGTATCCTTATGATATCCATGAAAGAAAATATCATATCCCTTATTATAATTCATAGTATCTGGATCACTCATTATTTTCTGTCGATATACTAATTCTTCAATCTTAGGTACATAAAAACAGATCTTGTCTTCCATAGTACCCCCTTTAAATTCTATATCTTATTTAGTACTAAACTATATCAATAGCCTTTAATTGTTTCTTCATCCTGCTACCAGTTTAATACAAAATCAGCTTTGCCATCATAAAATGTTGATGATCTCCCATCACTACATATCCTGTTTCTAATTCCATAACAAAGTATGGATTTTTACCTTCCTTAATCATTTCAATTCTTTCACAAATTAAGCAGCCCATATAACTCCTCCAATATATAAATTCCTTAAACTTAAAATTATTTATTATTATAACTATCAAGTGTTTTTAATATCTTATATATAACATCACATAAAAACTTAAAAATCACTAATATTCCTACAGGTTTACAAAAAGTTGCTAAATAAAATATTCCAATTGTTATCTTATGACCTATTTCTGAAGACGCTGTTGAAAGTGTTGCTAAGTACATTAATACATTTCCGATAAAATATACTATCCCTCCAACAAATATACCCTTAACTATTTTTTCTGGTTTATTTTCTATAAACCTCATAATCTTATCCCCCTAAATTTTTATATAACTCATATATACCTTAAGTTCTTTTTTTAAATACACCATGTCAATTAATCGTTTTCCCAATTCATAAATTACTCTAGTATTTATAGGTATCCGTAGATTAAAAGACAAGCATACCTTGATCATCATATTTAAAGTTTGGTCCCCAAGCTACTTCCCAATAATAGCCATCTAAATCAGCAAAATATGCATGATATCCTCCCCAAAATACATCCTGTGGTTCCTTAACTATTTTACCACCGGCGCTTCTAACTAGCTCTATAACCTTATCAACCTCTTCTTTATGCTCTACATTATAAGCTAATGTAATTCCAGCAAATCCATTAGAAATCTGTGGAGTATTTTCTTCGCTAATATCCTTTGCCAATAAATCTAATGGATAAAGTTCAAATTTTGTTCCAAAAGTATTAAAAAATATTACTGCTGGATTATTACTTCTTTCATCTGTTTCAAACCCAAGTCCATCTCTATAAAATTTTATAGCTTCTTCCATGTTTCTTACACCTAAACATATACATGTAATTTTATTCATTATTTAACCTCCCTTACAAATTTTTATCTCCCTACCACTTCTAAAACTCGAATTTTCACTTATTCATTATTTCAATTACTTCCCCTAACGAGATACACTCTGCATATCTGCCTTTCCATATAAATTCATTGTAGTATTTATAACTATTTTCTGATGACATAAATTTATTATCAACTGTTGTATTTGCATATGCTGGGACAATAATATTAAATCCATGTTCAAACCCACATTTTATAGTAGCATCAATACAATAGTCTGTTTGAAGACCTACAATAATTATTTCATCTTCATCTTTTTTTCTTAAATATTCTAATAATCCTGTCCCTTTAAAGGCACTATTTACATTCTTATCAAATATTTTTTCTCCGTTAATTGGTCGAAACTCTTCATATATTTCAAATCCATCAGTTCCTTTTGTTAAGTCGCTATCCATTCCGTCATCATGCCGTACATATATTACTTCAATATTATTTTGCCTAGCTTTATTTATTATTTCTTTAACATTGAATACAAACTTATCAAATTCATATAATTTCTCATTTGTTATTAACTTTTGCGTATCAATTACTAGTAAAACCATATTATTCTCCTTATCAATTCTCCACTATACAGTAATTATAGTACATATTTTGTATTTCTATTTATTTGTTTAATTAAAGTTTAAGCTTATTCCCCTAATACTTTAATCTTTTTTATAATTTTACTTACAATATCATGCGTACTTAAATTACCATCAATGATAAAATCAGAATTTGGCTTTATTGTTTTTATCATTTCTAAATAAGCTACTCTCCCTTTAGATAGGTAATAATTCAAATCATCTTTCAGCAAATCAACATTTTTATTTGACATATTTCTTATGATTCGTCTTGCCATAGCAACATCTAATGGAGTATCAATGAATATTGCATAGTCAATATATTGTTTAGCTCTTTCATTTTTATATGCAAATGGATAATCAAGTAATATATATTCTAGCGATGATTGACTTAATAACTATTGGTTTTTCATATACCTCCCCTCTGTAAATTTCTCTACTTTAACATATCTATTTGACTTTCTTCATCACTTGGTATAAATCCAATACTTGTATAAAGATGAATTCCAGGTAAATTACATTCATCAGCTGCAAGGAAAGCTCTTGTTGCATTATATTTTTTACCATAAGAAAGTGCCTGTTGAATCAGTTTCCTTCCGATTCCTTTATTTTGGTAAGAAGGATTAACAGCAACTTCTCTAATCCAAACTATAGGACCTTTTTCGCTTTCATGAGCATATGTTGCTACACATATAATACCAATTATCTGATCATCTGAATTTCTTTCAATTAATATTGCATTATTTCTTGTTCCAGTCCCAACACCTGATAATTCAGTATTATTTATCCACTCCTCCATCCATTTAACTGTTTGTCCTGTAAAACCTCTACTTTGATTTTTACACATCATCGTCACCTTAGATGCTTCCTCACATCTATTAGATGTTAAAAAATCATAACCCCCTAAACACTTTATCTCATCAAGATTATTCATAAAATAATCATGCCAAGCATTACGAATTACAAAGCCTACTTTTTCAAGATTTGGAACCCATTCATTTGGTATAAATGTTATTAAGAAGTCTTTTTTCTCTTTTAAATATTCTATTAAGTATTCAACCTTACTTGTTGCCCAATGATACTCATTAATCTTCGCTTCACGATTATATCCGTATATCATAATAATATTTTCGTTTTCTACTTCTATTTCATAACCACTTACATCTTCATAGTCCATATATTCCATAGATGTAAATTTAAAAGAATCTAGTTTTGATTTTATTTTATTAAATTCTTTCTCTCTCATTTTATCTCTCCATCCTTAACCACTTAATACTTTACAGTTATTATTTATTATTAACTTATCGCCTCATTAATCATTTTTACTTTTTCAGCTCGTCCCATTAGTTCATAATAAGTACGCCATTCTTCGATTGACTGCAAAGGAATGGTAACACTGTCTATACTGATATAATCTTTAATGCTCTTCTTCTGAAGCGGAAAATAATATTCTTTATTATCCTTTACAATAACAAACCCAGCCATAACATCAAAATCTACATCATCAATTTTAAATTCTAAAAAGTGATTTGTTTTATATTTCATATTAGGATTTTCAGGTTGTAATGTACCAAGTGATAAAAGTATTTTCTTCACAATCTCTACCTCACTTTCATCAACCATAATATCAATATCATGAAATTCTTCAGCAATTCCTTTAAAATACAAAAGTAATGATGCCCCTATAGCCCAATTAATATTATTTTTATTCAATAACTCTGCAACCTTTATCAAAACATTCAATTTCTTTTCTATAGTTATCAATTCTATTCCTCCTATTCAATCTAAATATTACCTAACTATTTAATATTATTTTACTATATTGTATAACTTAATTTCATTATCTATTTATTTTATTTGTAAATTAATAAATAAAATCACATGTAATTCAACATGTGATTTTACTATAATATCTAATTTCTCAAGTTAATTATTTCTTCCTCAACCACCTCAATACGGCTTGGTTCCATAAGCTTTAATGAGTATTCTTTCTCACTATCCATTTTTTCAAACACATAATCTGCTTTCATATCTAAAAATCCATAAACTTCCCTATTCATAACAGCAGTAGGCATATACCACTTATTATCTTGATCATATAACTGTGCATTTATAAATGGTTCAAAGCATATAATGCCTGTTGTTTTAATAGTCATTATGGTTTCATTTTCTTTATATTCTATCTTTTCAATCTCCATAGTGCCATATTGCCCTAAGTCTAAAGTCTCTCCTTCTTTAAACTTATACTCTTTAAGGGTGGCTCTACCTTCTCCGCCAATTCCATAAGGTCCTGATGTATATATATATGGTACTAATAGCACTTCTCCATCTTCACTTGGAGCTTCAAATGTTCTAACAATCACGTATTCATCACCTTGATTATCATAGCCTCCACCTAAATTAAACAATTCTGTTAATGCACCTTTTTTAGAATCCCATATGTGTTCTCCAATAATATAATCAGTAAATGGATCTCCTCCCATTCTTGAAAGCTCTAAATTAATTCTTGTTGGTGATATTATACTTTTAATATATTTAGCATATCCTCCATCAATATATATTTCTTTATTCAACTCTTTAGTTAGAACTTCTATCTCTCTACTATCTAATGAAATCTCTATTGGATCCGAGTTCACTTCTATCATCTCAAAACTATAATTTCCTACAGTATTATCCCAAATAGTTATATCTCTTATAGATAATTTAACATTTAAAATCTCTGGTAACTCCATAGAATCTTCTGTTGTCAATGTTACTGTTGCCATTACCATCATTGTATAATCATCTAAAAATTCAAAAGTAGGCGATCCTAACTGAAGAATAATTTCATCATCTTTCTTCAATTCCATTGCTATATCATATTTTTTGCTTTTATCAAAAGGCTTTTCGCTTTTAACTTTATAAAAGATACTTAACTCATTTCTATCATAATATAAATTTTCTATATTTATTGTATACCCATCTAATTTTATTACACTTTTATCCTCTTTACTATTTTCAATGTAAGTTTCATTAACAACATTATTCTTTCCATTTAGAAACTCAATTACCTTCTTTACTATAGGTGTATCATTAGCATACGTAGGTAAATAAACTCCTATTACTACAAATGCTCCAATGAATACAGCAGCTGCACTTAGATATTTTTTATAACCTCTTCTTTTATGCTCTAAATTATCACAAGTAATCTTAATTTTATCTCTTAACTCTTCTGATTCTTTTACCTTTGACTGTTGAGCCATTTCTCTTAGTTTTTTATCAAAATCATTATTCACTTAAATCACCTCACTACTAATCCTTTAACATTATATATAATCTATCTTTTGCCCTTGAAATCCTTGACTTAACAGTTCCTTCAGGAATATCTAAGACTTTTGAAATTTCTTTGTAAGTTAAATCATTAAAGTAAAATAAAATTGTTGCCACTCTTAACTCATCTGATAGTTTTCTAATAGCATCGTATAAATCAACATTTATACTTTTATCAATTGTGTAGCTTTCTTCTTTAACTTCTCTAACATCCTTCAAGCTTTTTTTATTCTGATTATAAATCTTATTACATTCATTTATTAAAATCCTTATAAGCCAGGTCTTAAAATACTTATCGTTTCTTAAAGTCTTTATCTTATCAAATGCAATTAAAGTAGTAGTTTGAAGTGCATCTTCTATGTCATCTTCAGAACTTAGTATCCCCTTTGCAACTCTATACATAGAAGTTAAGTTTGCTTGTATTAATTCTGAGAAAACTTCTTTATCCTTTTTAGCTAATTTAACACTATACAAATTAACTTCATTGTTCTTTATTATTTTTGCTACCTCCACTTTCACTTTCCCCCTAAGTCATATGTTCCTAAAATCTTCATAAATATCTAATAACTTATTAAGTATTACATAAAATATACTAATTTAACAATTAATTGTCTATTTTCTATTATTAGAGACATAAAACTTTATAAAAGTTCCCTTAGTTTTTAAAAAAGTTATAAAAAAATCACATGTGTTAATTCTATTCGTATTAACACATGTGGATTTCTCACAACTTCTATTAACTTTTTTTCTTCTATAAATATCAAAACTAAACATATTAGATTAACTATACTATTTTATTAAACTAAATACATTATTCTAGGAATAAAATCAAACATCCAAGTAGTAGCTAATAACAATACTCCACTTACAACTTGATATTTGTAATACTCTGGATATTTTCTTTTCATGCTAATTCCACCTAAAATAAGCAGAATGCAAGTTAAGCTAAATGGTACTGCTCTAGAAATCCTTCCACTTGTTAGATTTCCTATAAAGTTTCCACCTCTAAAACTTACAAATACTAAAATTAATGAAGCTATTATAGAAAAAGATAAAAGAAATTTTCCTAGGTTCTTATACGATTTTTGTCCCATATGTTTTCTCCCTATTTTACAATATTTACTGTTAAATAATTTTATATTTATATAATCAAATATTTCTTAATTTACTATATATCTCTTTAAAATCTCTCTTGGAGCATTAGTAAAGTCCTCACTAGCTCCCCAATCAAATCTAAATAATCCTTCTCCACCACCTGCACCTATACAATGAATATGGGTAATATCTTTTACATTATCTATACATACTGTTAATGTAAGTCTGTTCCCCGCTCTATAAAAGTGCTTTTCATATACAACTACAATAGTAGCATGTACATCGTCTATATTTACTACATGATAATCTACTCTTTCACCAGTAAAACTACCATCTACTATTCCTTTATCTAATAATTTAACTGTTTCTCTTAATGACAAATTAACATTAAAGTTATCTCCACTCATAATCTTTATCCCCCATAAGTTATATTTATTATATGAAACTATTGATTTTTACTCTCTACACCCAAAGGTTAATCAATACCTCTTTTCATTGCATTAAGTATATTATACTTTAATTAGAATGTCAATATACATTACTTTATTAAGAGTTATTTTATAACTCTTATAAATTCATATTAATCTTCTTCTCTCGTTAAATTGCTAGTATAATTTATCTTCCCTGCCAATACATCATCATAGAACATTTGCTTATTATCGATAAAATTAATAGATTCATTAAGTTTCTCTACCTGTTCTAATAAATATTTTTTTGATTTATCTAGCATTTCTTTTCTTTCTGGAATTGTAGAAACCCCTTCTAAACAATAATTCATATATTGTTTCATATCTTTAATACTCATACCACATTTCCTTAAGCATTGTAGTCCTTTTAACCATGCAATATTCTTTTCATCAAAAATACGGTAATTATTTTTATCTCTTTTAACATTTGGCACTAAACCTTCCTTACAATAAAACTTTAAAGTTTCATAAGATATTCCAACCTTATCACATGCTTCTTTCATCGTATACATAAAATCACCTCTATAAATTTTTTCAAATAACTCTTGCCCGGTAGTTGCTCCCTACTGATAAGATTATTATATTCTGAAAAATAATACAAATAAAGAAAAAATTAAAATAAAATATATATAATACTATAAAAAAAATTGGAGATGAGTTTATGAAAAAAATATTATACTTGATGAGACATGGACAAACACTTTTTAATGTTAGAAGAAAAGTTCAAGGTTGGTGTGATGCCCCATTAACTAAGCTAGGTATTGAACAAGCACTTATTGCTGGAGAATATTTCAAAAGAAATAATATAACTTTTGACCATGCATACTCTTCTACATCTGAAAGAGCTTGCGATACCTTAGAGTATGTATCTAATATGCCATATAAAAGAGTAAAGGGACTAAAGGAATGGAACTTTGGTACTTTTGAAGGAGAAAGTGAAGATTTAAATCCACCATTACCTTATGGAGATTTCTTTGTTAAGTATGGTGGTGAAGATGAATTTGAATTAAGAAATAGAGTTGCAGAAACACTCTATTCAATTATGAAAAATGAAGATCATAGCACTGTTTTAGCTGTTTCTCACGGAGCTGCTTGTCGTCAATTTATGAGATATTGGGCCCATACTAGCGATGTTGACCAAAAAGAAAGGCTAGGTAATTGTTGTATTCTAAAGTTTGAATTTGATAATGATGAGTTCAAATTAATAGAAATAATAAACCATGATTTTAGTAATCTATAAATATATTACTAAATAAAAGTCGGTTAATCGAACTTCATCTACAATATGACTGTAGGCATAGTTCAATTCACCGACTTTCTTATCTATATTTTTATCTCAGTCCATTTTCCACTTTTAAATCTACGACTTGTTAGACAAAATCTAACGATTTGATCTGTTAATATCCCAAACCAAGCCCCTATTAAGCCCATTGAAAGAGGGTAAGTTAATAACCATCCTACAGAAGGTCTTACAAATGTAATACTTATAAGAGATACTATTGCAGTGTATTTTGTATCACCTGCACCTCTTAAACACCCTCCATAAATAGCCTGAGCAATTTGGAATATTACTATAATTATTACAAAGTTCATAATATTGAAGCTATATTTTAAAACATCAGGATCATTTGTGAATAATTTAAATATATCCTTTCCTAATATGGCATATATAATTGAAATCATTATAGATGCCATAAGGCCTATTCTCCTACAAATACTCCCGTATATCTTAGCCAAGTCTGGTCTCTTCTTCCCTAAATTTTGTCCAATAAGCGCAACCCCTGCCACTGCTAAACCATCTCCTAAAGAGAATGATATGTTTATTATATTCATTCCTATTTGATGTGCTGCAAAGGCGCTTGTCCCTAAATTAGCAATAATTAAACTATATAATAAGAATCCTGTTCTCATAAATATTTGCTCTACAAATGAAGATGCTCCAACTGAAAATAAACTCTTAAGGGAGTTTTTATCTATATTTAAATTCTTTTTAAAAGATTTAATATATAAAAAACCATCTGAGTGACTAATAGAATAAATTGACATAACAAAAGCTACCATAGTACCTAAAACAGTTGCTATTGCTGCTCCCGCAACTCCTAAAGCAGGAAACCCAAACTTACCTCCAATTAATAAATAGTTAAATATAATATTTACAAAGTTAGACGCTAAGTTTGTTCTCATTGCAATCTTGGTATTACCACATCCTCTTTGAGCAGCATTAATAACAAGACTTATTACATTGAAAATTAATCCACCCATTATAACTCTAAAATATGTTACTGCATATATATGAGTATCACTTTGGCTTCCTGCAAATCTCAAGAAAGGTTCAGCAAAAATCATTGCTAAAGCGCTAATTATAATTGATAATACCCCTGTTATTATTAAAGCCTGAAATAATGTATTGTTAGCTCTTTTCCTATCATTTTCACCTTTTCTTCTAGCTACAACTGAACTTACAGCAATGTTTAATGATATAAATAATGTTAAACATAAAAATTTAGGCTGAGTTGTAAGCCCTACTGCTGCTATAGCATAAGAACCTAAGCTAGAAACCATAATAGTATCTATAAAAGATACCATAGCTACTAAAAATGATTCAACTGTTGATGGCCATGCTACTTTTATAGCTTTTCTAACAAGGGTTTTAACCTTTGGAATTTCGCCTATAACCTCCAAATTATTTATCACACTGTTAATTGAAAAGAGTTTACCTATTAATAGTTCTTTTTTATCTATACTATTAATAACCTCTTCTCCATTGTTATTCATTTACTTTCCATCTCCTCTATTAATTAGTTAAATTTACAAATTATTAACATTATAACATCAACCCCCAAATGCGTCCAATTTTCCCGGAACAAAAAAGCACCTGCAATAATGCAAATGCTTTTAATATTACTTTCATAGTAATCTCTAACTATATTTAACTTACTTTTTCAACTATCCCATTTCTTAATAAATATATATCTCCATAATAAGAACACTCAGTATCACGAATTATAATGGCACTTTCATCGCACATCCCATAAATTAAATATTCATATGATAAGCTTTTTAACTCTTCATTAAAATAACTTAAAATAAAGTGTGGCTCTACACTTTTATCTACAAGTCCAATTCCATTATACACTTCTTGTTTATCATGACCACAAGTTTTTGTCAAAATTGATGTCTTTGCCATATTTATTGCTCCGGCACTTAATCCTATTATTAAACAATCTGCTTCACGTATTGGCTCAATCAATTGATTTTCATGTAGAAATTTCATTTGCAAAGAAGTTGTCCCACCCATTAAGTAAATCAATGATGCATTCTTAATTACATTAACCATCTTTATAGAATCCATACGATTATCTAAAACAACCTTACTTTTAAAGTGTATTCCAATTCGTTTAAACCACTCTAAATATTTTTCAACATATCTATCAGTTATCTCTCCAATAGTTGGACATGATGCAATAAAAACAATCTGATTATAATCTTTAATATCTTTCTTAAGCTCATTCGCTACTAATGAAAATCCTTTTTCTTCGCTGAAATCACTAAATAAGTAATACTTCCCCATCTTATCCCCCTTAATAATTAAAATGCTATTAAAAAATTACCCTTTGGTTCCATATACTACCATATACCTGATTTGTAATCAAATGATTATTATGTTATGTAACTATAAAAAAGATACACCTACACTAATGTAGATGTATCTTTATAATAATCATATTTGATTCTATTTAACTACCGTCTATACTCTTAATCTAATTATATTATTTTTAATTTTAATTTTAATTTTAATTTGTAATTAATCCACGTATCATACTTGTATCATATTTTGCATCTAAAGGTTGTGTAGTTGCATCTGAGTTTTCCATTACTATTATAGTAACATCACTATTAATATCATACTCTGTATTTGAGTTAAATCCATCAATTACTCCACTATGTCTAACTATTCCTTCACTAGCAAAAACACCATATCCATAACCATCAATTGGAGTAAGCATTTCATCATAAGATACATTACTTACGATATTACCTTTGTGAAACGCTCTCATCCAACGGAACATATCATAAACATTAGCATAAATATTACCTGCTGAGTAAGTAAAATCTGGGTTTGCCTTTATTACTCCTGACTCGGCACTTCCATGACCTTTTGCATCCGATTCTTCAGCTTTCATACTACTAGTTGTCATGCCTGCTGGCTCAAACAAATTTTTATTTATATATTGTTCATATGACAAGCCACTTGCTTGTTCTATAATTAGCCCAAGTAAATAATAATTAGTATTACAATAATCATAAGCTTCCCCAGGTTGGAAGTATAGCTCTGATAAATTTAAGTCTTTTAGTATTAAATCCTTTGACCATCTTTCATCTTCAACATATTTATCAAAATACTTATCATCTTTATAATCCTTTAAAATGTTTAAACTTTCTTCAGATTTCATAAAAACTTCTACTTCATTAAGGTAGTCAGGAATTCCTGATCTCATCTGTAATAGCTGTCTTACTGTGATAATAGAGCCATATTTATATTCTGGAAAGTACTTGTCTATAGTTTGATCTAAACTAATTTTATTTTGTTCAACTAATTGCATTATTGCTGCAGCAGTAAACTGTTTTGTGTTTGAAGCAATTGCAAAACGTGTTGTTAAAGTATTTTCCCTTTTTCCATCTGCATATCCATATGCCTTAGCAAATTTTATCTCATCACCTACAGCTACAAGTGCTACTCCTTGAAATGCTCTATTAGCAGCTTCTTGATCTAAAAATTCTTCTACACTTTCATAACCTGCTTCAACGATTTTTTCAATATTTTTATATTCTGTTTCACTCTTATTATTTTCAATTTTATATTCTGTTTCACTCGTCTTATTTTCAACTTTATTTTCTAATGCTACATTATTTTCTTCTACTTTAAAATTATTATTTTCAACATCCTCTGTAGCTTCATTTCTAATAATATTTATTTGTGCATCATCTACAGTCTTATTATTACTACATCCTGATAAAGTTAAAATTGAACTTATAGTAAGTCCTATAACTAATAATATATATCTCTCTTTCATAATTCCCCCACACAGGTATATTGTATTTTTATATTCTTACTTTATAGTCATATTACGTCCTTATCAATTTTATAATAAATTTGGGCTTAATTCCATAGGAAATATATTTTCCTTAAATATATTTCACATTTTTTTCACCTAAAAAACTATATTTTTTGAGTTTTTTTGTAATATTAAACTTTTTTATCATATATAGTAATTCAAATCGTCGCTCTATGTATTATTTTTTATTCATTATATCATTTACGAGTATTTTATTTTAAAGTATTATTTCTTATAAAATTAAAAGGAAGCATTTAAGCTTCCTTTTAATTTTAAATATACACTTTTGCTATAATCTCTATTTATTGCAATCAACAATTATTCTATAAGTATCCGGTCTTAATGCTTCTGCTATACCATTTTCTAAATTATCTAATGGTACATGACCAGAAATTAATGACTCTGGATTAATTATATTTGAAGATAACAATCTAGTTGCTTGTAAAAAGTCCTTATTAGAAGGATTTACTGATCCTGTTACTATAGCTTCTGAATAATGAATACTATTTGGACTAAAATCTATTGGATTATCTGGATGGAATGAACTATAGAATACTATCCTACCAAGCTTACCAGCCATTTTAATTGCATCCTCTGCAACCTTTGAAATTGCAACTGTGTTTACAACGACATCTGCACCTCTTCCATCAGTTAAATCCTTAATATATTGTACTGCATCTACTTTAGAAGAATTTATAACAATATCTGCCCCGTTATCCTTTGCAACCTTTAATCTTTCTTCATCAACTTCTGTTACTATTACTCTAGCGCCCTTTAACTTAGCAAGCATTGTGTGGAATACTCCCATAATTCCAGCACCTATAATAACAACATCGTCTCCAAAGTTTATATCACATCTATTTATGCTATGAATACAGCAAGCTAATGGCTCAGTTAAACTTAAATAGTTTACATCTACATCTTTATTAACTTTATAAACATTTTTTTCTTCAACTACAATATATTGAGCTAATCCACCTGGCCCACCAACAGTTTGATGAAATTTGGCTATAAAAGCAGTTTTACATTGATTATCATTTCCTGTTCTACAATAATGACAATGACCACAGTTAGTTAATAATCTTAATGCTACTACATCTCCATTGCTAACGGATGATACTTTACCACCACACTGAATAACGTGTCCAGCAACTTCATGTCCACCTGCAAATGGCATCTTTGGTTTCATCTTTCCTAAATATACTCTTTGCTCCATTGTACAGATTGCAGTTGCATCTATTTTAACTAATACCTGATTTGACTTTATCTCTTCTATTGTCTCTTCAATATATTTTAACTTTTCTGCTCCCTCGAATATTGCAATTTTATTATTATATGTCATAACCCTCTCCTCCTATATTAAGACTTACATCTATAATTTCCTCTAAAAACTTACACCTTATTAAATGTATTTTAATTGTTAAATATTATTAAAGCTTCCTCTACTGTCACATTATCGTGTATAAGAGCTGAAATAGCTTTAGCTAATTTTCCTGGTGTCTTATGTCTCCAAATATTTCTTCCCATTGCAACTCCTGCAGCACCTGCATCTAAAGCTTCTCTTATTTCTGTAAATAATACTTTAGGTTCAATCTCTTTATCTCCACCTAATATAACTACTGGAACATACACGCTATCTACTAACTCTTTAAAACTTTCAGTATCTCCAGTATATTTAGTCTTTATAATATCTGCGCCCATTTCTGCTGCCATTCTACAAGCAAATAATAAGCCTTCCTTTGTATGTCCTGCAGGACCTTTTTCAAACCCATTTGGTAATGCCTCTGCTACTACAGGCATCCCCCATTTTTCTCCTGCTGATATATTTTCTGCTAGAGCTTGTGTATATACTTCTTCCCACTTTGATCCTGGAAAGTGCATACATATAACCCCATCAGCCCCAAATCTTAAGCCATCTTCAACGTTATATACTCTGCTTAGAGGTTTATTTTTTTCTCCAAGCATTGAATATCCGCCATCAACTCTTAAAATACATCCTGCCTTTCCAAAATTCTCACCAAATTTCTCCATTAAACCAACAGTAGTCAAAAATGCATCTACACCATTCTCTGCTAACTCTGATATTATATGTCCAGGCTCTTTTAAGTATGGTAATACATTCATGTTGCTTCCATGCTCCATAGCAACTATAAATGTTCTTTTATCCTTTCTAAATATATGGTTCATTCTTCTTACTTTACTCATTTAAAATCCTCCTATATTCTCAAATACTTTTTTATATTTAACTTTTAAAATAACCCTATTAATGTACCTGCAAATCCTATTGCAAATATTAGTAATATAATTTTAGTTGGCTTCCAGTTCTTTGATAGTAAATACCAACAAAGTACAACTAATGCAAGTGGAAGCATATTAGGCAATATTTTATCAAACATATCTTGAAGCTTAGTTGTTGATGTACTAGTTACAAATTCAACTTTAGTTGCTATCTTTACATTTAAAGCAGTCATTGCACCCATAACTGATAATCCAATAACCGAAGCTGCGTTTGTAAGTGTTTTAATCCTTCCATTTGCAAGAATATCTTGTATTACTGTTCTTCCAAGCTTATATCCTTTATGAAAAAAAACATATCCAAATCCCCATACTGGAATGATAGTACCTAATAAAAATAGAATCGGTCCAAATACATTTCCTTCCCTTGCCATGTCAATACCAATTGATAATAATACTACTGCTAATAAGCCTTGAAGTACGGAATCACCTATTCCTGATAGTGGCCCCATCAATGATGTTTTTAACGCATTAATAGTTTCATCAGGTATCTCTTCACCATTAGCTTTCTTTTCTTCCAATGCTATAATAAATCCATGTATCAAACTTCCAAATGTAGGTTCACAATTAAAGAATGTCATACTTCTCTTTAAAGCTGCTGCTCTATCTTCTTTAGTTTTATATAGCTTTTTAATTATTGGACTCATGGCATGAGCAACACCTAAACCTTGTAATCTTTCATAGTTATAGCAGGAGTGTGAAAAGAAAATCCATCTTACAAAAGATTTGTTTATGTCTTTCTTCGTCAATACAATTTTATCTTTTTTAACTTCATTACTATTTTCTACTATAGTATTTGACATATTACATCCCCTCCTCTACCTTTTCTTTATCTTCCTTCATATAAGTTATTGCATAAGCTACACATCCACTTAAAAATGCTATTGCTATAACATTTAATTGGAAATAAGTTGCAAGTAAGAAACCTATAAAGAAAAATGCTATAACTTGCTTATTAGCCATGAATTTTAATAATATTGCTATTCCTAATGCAGGAAGCATGCCTCCTATCACCATAAGTGAGTCCATAAGCCATTGTGGTACATATGGTAATATTGAATTTATTAACTCTGGCCCATAATATACTGAAATAAATGTAGGTATCGCATAAAATATAAATACCAATACTTGTCCAGGTACTAAGTTCATAAATGCAACTTTGTTTACATCGCCCTGCTCTGCATATTGTTCAGCTTTATGAACAAATAATGAGTTTGCTGTCATTTTAAAATACCATGCTATAGTTCCAACCATACCTAAAGGTATAGCTAATGTTAATGCTACTTCTGCTGAAACTCCTGACAAGATTGCTAAAGCAGTTCCTATAACACCTGCAAAAGTTAAATCTGTAGGAACAGCTCCCCCAACCATAATGTAGCCTAAATTTATAAGGTTTATTGTAGCCCCTATTTCCATTCCCATTTTTACGTCACCAAGTATCAAACCAACAATAGTTCCTGAAATTAACGGTTTCATAAGTGAGAAGAAACCAACTCCAAATGCAAACGTACTTGTTATAAAAAATGCGAATAACGAAATTATAATTGCATTAAACATAATATCCCCCCTAAATTTTTAATCCTTTCTCTGCCGGAACAAGTTTAAACTCTATCTCTACACCTTGAGCCTTTAATTCTCTCAATAGCTCTAATTGTTTATCTGTAATAGATATATTTCTGTATATAACCTTAGTATTTTTTCCTGCACCCATGCCCCCAACATTTAAATACTTTATTTCTAAACCCTCATCTTTTAAAGCTAGTACATCTTCTACATTCTTTGTTAGAATCAAAACTCTCTTTGTTTTAAATTCTTCAGAGTTCATTGTTCTAACTGTTTCTTTTATACTTTTAACTTCTGCTTTTACTGTTGGAGGCGCCGCCATAGTTATTACATCTTTTATAAATTCATCCTTTGACAACGCATCATTTGCAATAATAATATTGGTAGCCTTAACCTCCTTAACCCATGTTGTAACAATTTGTCCATGAATTAACCTGTCATCAATTCTAAGCAGTGCTAGAGCCATTTCCCCTTCTCCTCTCATATATTTCTTTAACATCATACAAAGATTCTTTATAAACATTAATACAAATTTCTTTTAACTCTTCTACTGTTTCTACAGTATCTCTATTCATAATAGCTTCAATAATAGTTGGTAAGTTTACTCCAGTTAAGCATATATATCCACTGTTTATTACATATGGAAGAATTGTATTAAAAGGGCTTCCGCCGTAAATATCAACAAATGTTAGAATATCATTACAATTGCTTAATTCTCCTATAACTGTTTTAACCTTTTCATTTAAATTTTCTACAGGTTCTCCTCTTTCAAATGATACTGCTTTTATATTTTCATTTTCACCAACTATCATTTCTGCACTATTTAATAACTCTTCTCCTAACCTTCCATGAGTAACTATTATTATTCCAATCATTTTAATCACCCCACTCTCTTGATAATATCTTTAGCAATAGCTGTGCCAAAATCTGTAACATACCATAAACTCAGTAAAATGTCTTTATTCTTTGTAAACGTAAACATTTTCTAAACACAAACTTTCCTTTTCTATTTTTTAAACAGATTCTAAACTGATTATCATAAAATTCAAACAGATTTTTATAATAAACTTATATTTTTAAACGCAAATAACAAAAGAGCCGATAAAACAGCTCTTTTATTCTAAGATATCTTTTATATATTGAATTTCATCAATATTAAAATCAATATTAAATTGTTCCTCAATCGCCCATAAATTTCTTTTTATAGCATCACATAACTCAATATCATCTTCTAAAGAAGTTATTTCTGTGTGCTTTATATATTCATCATTAATTAATCTTTCAACTGCAAATGATATATGAATCATTAATTTAACCATTATATCCAAAGTAAATCTTCTCTTTAAATCAAATTGCATTAAATTTATTATTTTATAAACTAATGGACATAGTTTTTTAGGATTAACATACACAATTGTTTGTTCTATATACTCAACAGTATGCTCTAAAGTTTTATTACTTACTTCATCATTATCTTGAGATTTATTCATTCCCTCTTCAACTAAAATTGTATCTATTTTAAGAAAGTTATACATTAATGTTGCTAATATACTTACATTTAATGTTGATATCTCTAAATTAAAGTTCGTATCAATTATTTTACTAATTATTTTCGCTAAAGTATTAAAATAACTATTATTTGATATTTTAATATTCAGATTAATTTCATTATTATAATTTAGTAAATATAACAAATATATTATTAGATACTTTTGGAATTCATCTTCCCACTTTATAGTTGAGTATTCTTGTAAACATCCTAATAACACTCCAGAAAATTTATCTATGTCATCATAACTAATTTCTTTATACTCTTCTATTTTAGAAATTATCTCCGAGTAATTATATTCATATCCAATTAGTTCTAAAAACTTCTCACAATATTGTCTTATATTTATTTTATTACTATCAACTATTTCTGTATTTATATACGTCATTCTTACATCAGTTTTTGTGTTATAAAGATTACTTTGCCATGGTTCGCTAATTCTATTACTATCATTATTATTTAAAATATTCCAATACTCATAAACCTTATATAGAATATTTACCATTTCTTGTGGTATATCTTTTTTACCTATCTTCATTGCTTTATCGCCTTTGCTTATATAGCTATGATATGCATTAGCACACACCTTTTGTATATCACTTTTTAATTCTCCAATATTACCTTTGCAATCATAAAGCATAAAACACCATATTACTTCTCTATCTATAATAATATTTTCATTTATCCTTTTACCTTCAATATTAAAGAAGTACTTCACAAGCTCCTCTCTCTCACTTAAATGTCTTTCTCTTATATCTGGAATCCTTAAAATTACAGGTATTCTTCGAGTAAACGTTTTTAAAAGAGAGCTGTTTACATTCTCAGTTGTAGCGGTAATAAGTAATACATTACTTTTTCTATTAGTTACTGTTTCTCCTAACCTTCTATATATTCCATGATCCATTATAGAAAAAAGCATTTCCTGTCCTTCACTCGGTAATCTATGCACCTCATCCAAGAACAATATCCCACCATCAGCAGCTTCAATTAATCCCTTTTTATTATCATCAGCACCTGTAAATGCTCCTTTAGCATGTCCAAACAAGTGAGACATTAATAATTGTGGATTATTAGCGTAGTCTGCGCAATTAAACACAACAAATTTTGTTTTATCAGTATATCTTCCTATCTTTATTGCAAATTTATAAAGATATTCTGCAAACAAACTTTTTCCTACACCGGTTGAACCAAGTAATAAAATATGAAGCCCATTTGGAGGATATAAAATAGCAGCTCGGCCTTGATCAGCTATCTTTTTTAAACTTCCGTTAAGCCCAATAATTCCAAATTCATTATCATCTCTATTGGCTTCACTTATTCTTTTCTTTTCAATAAGTTCTACTAATTCTTTTAAACTATTAAATTTATCTTTCTTTATGTTAACACTGAATTTCTCATTAAATAACTTCTTATCAAAAAAAATTACTGGTCGTGATTTTATATAAATTAATTTTCCATCTTTACTTAATTTATTTAACTCTAAACTTATACTACTTCTACTCAAATTAAGTTTTTCTCCAATACCAGTTGCAGTAAACGATTCTATATCTCCAGAGCTTAATACATCATAATTTAAACTTTGCATTGCATCTTTTAAAGTATTATGAATAAGCTGATTTCTATTCACATTAACTCAATCCCATCTTAACCATATTTTATTAAATTCACCTTTTTCAATATTTTACCAATTATAACAATAGATTGTCAATTGAACTCGAATATTCTTTCACAGTCCCTTTTCTTTTTCGCCTTTTCTACTTTACCTTTATACACAAAAATGTATACTACCTGGAATGTATTTAGTAAAATATATTTATATCCATCTTTTATAAAACAACAAAATTTATGGAGGAAATCTTTTTATATGAAAAATTTAATTTATGATAGAGTTGCTCAAAAATTATCTGCATATAACTTTAATTATTCTATTCTTTTTAAAAATCTGACCTCATTAGAAACTATAACATGGTGCCATAATTCTCCCTTAGAAAAAGCTACTTTTCCTTCAGCAAGCACAATAAAGATTTTTATTGCAATTGAAGCTTTTAACCAAATTAATAAAGAACTTATTTTTGAAGATGATATAATTCTTTTAGATGATACTATGAAGGTAGGCGGGTCTGGAATTTTATCTAGCTATTCAAATAATAGTGAGATATCTATAAAGAAGCTTATTTATCTAATGATGGCTGAAAGTGATAATACTGCTACAAATATTCTTATAGACATTTTAGATATAAACAATATAAATACTACTATAAATAAGCTTTTATGCAAAAATTCAGCTTTAAATAGAAAAATGATGGACTTTGATTCTATAAAAAAAGGTATTGATAATTACACCTCTGCCCTTGATTTAGCTATAGTTTTAGAAAAACTATACACTAATTCATGTATAAATAAAAAGTATGATACTTTAATATTAAATATTATGAAAGATTGTACAAATAACAGTAAGATTCCAAGTAAATTGCCGTCTCACATTAAAATATCTCATAAAACTGGTGAATTGGATTATATAGAAAATGATGCTGGAATAATATTTACACCTTACGGAGATTATATATTAATTATTCTAACTGAAGGATATAATAACTCAGTGGAAATTCAAGCAATAAGTGAAATTTCTAAAATTATATATGACTCATATTCTCTATTAAATAATAGTAAGTGAAGTTAAATATTGTTGTTTATCACTTTATAAAACAAAAAGGCTTGGAGTTCCAAACCTTTTTTATTTTTACTATTTATGCTTCTTTTTATAAACTATAAATCCAAGTATTCCAATCAAAATAACAGCTCCTAAAACCAAGATAATTATATCTGTATACTTAATAGCTACAAAAGTTGCAACAAAACTTTTCTCTCCCATAAAATTCTCTCTTTTATTTAAATCTTTAATATAATTGTTAGCTATATATTTTCTAATCTTAAATCTATTATTTTTACTATTATATCTAAATCATTATTAAACTTGTCTTTTAGCTTTTGTAGAAATCTTTTTCCAACCCTTCTATCCATTACAGCTAAAATATTAATTATCTTATTATTTGAATTAATAGCATCTTCTATATTCATATTTAAAAATTCATGAGCCCTATTATAAAAATCCCATTGAGGCACTATTCCAATTTCCTCTAATTCTCTTTTTGACTCCTCATATGTAGATAAATATTTATTGCCTTTATCATACTCTTTATATTTTTCAGATTCAAGCTCATCTATTTTGTTGCTCCATTTTAATGTAGACATATCGAATATCTCAATATTATCTTACTTTTAAATATTAACTTCATCTTTTATTAGTGTAAGACCATCATTATTTAAAACACTATCTCTTTTGCAAACTCTAATAAACATTAGTCCAGCAAATATAGCTGCTACTATTTCTGCTATAGGAAATGTTATCCATACCCCTGTTAATCCTATAAACTTTGATAAAATAAACGCCATAGGTAGTATTATTATAATTTGTCTTAGCAATGTTATAAGCAAGCTTAAATTACCTTTGCCAATAGCTTGAAATGCAGTTGCAAATAATAATCCCAAAGCTGCTGGTATATAACTTAAGCTTATTGTACATAAGGCAGTCTTACCTATTGATAACATTTCTTCCGAAGCATTGAATATCATAAGTAATTCCTCTGGAAAAGCTAAAAATATAAAATTACCTGCTGCCATTATAATGACAGAAACTATAATTCCTAACTTTAATGTATTTATAAATCTATCTCTATTTTTAGCTCCATAATTATATCCTAATATAGGCATTGCTCCTTGAGTTAATCCACTTACTGGCATAAATACAAAGGACTGCAACTTAAAATATATTCCAAACAATGCTACTGCCACTTGTGAAAATGAAATTAATATTGCATTTAATCCCATAACTAATATTGATCCTAATGAAATCATCATTATTGAAGGTGCTCCTACTGTGAATATTTCTTTAACTACCTTCATTTCAAACTTAAAGCCTTTTTTCTTTATCTCAACTTCATGATTTTTATAAATTAGTGTTATTACAGATAAAGTCATAGCCAAAATTTGGCCAGCTACTGTTGCAATAGCTGCTCCTGCAACTCCCATTTTAGGAACTCCAAATAAACCAAAAATAAATATTGGATCTAAAATTATATTTGTTATTGCTCCAACCGCTTGGAATATCATTGGATATATCATATTCCCTGTAGATTGTAAAACTTTCTCAATGATTATATGAATTATAACTCCAAAAGATACCATTGTTACAATATAGGTATAATTAACTCCTAAATTTATAACTTCCTTTGATTCAGTAAACATCTTAAAAAATGGATTTATAAATATTAATCCAAGTACTATAAATATTACTGCTTCTATCACTCCTATAATTAGTCCATGAGTTACAGCACTATTTGCTTTATCATAATTCTTTTCCCCTAAACGTCTTGATATTACTGAATTTATACCAACGCCTGTCCCAACTGCCACTGCTAATATTATATTTTGTATTGGAAAGGCTAAAGACACTGCTGTTATTGCCTCTTCACCTATTCTTGCTACAAACATACTATCTACAACATTATACATTGACTGTATGAACATAGATAACATTGCAGGTAATGCCATAGTCATAAGCAAAGGAAAAATTCTTTTTGTCCCCATTTTATTTTCTTCTCTTTCCACTTCATAACCTCCTAAAAAAATAAGAACCACGTTGTCCTATTTGAGTTCCAGCAAACAGGTAAACGTGGTTCTTTGTAAATCTCTTATTTTATTCAGCTATATTTTACCATAAACACTAAAAATATAAAAGTTATTTAATTTACATTCTACTAATTAAACATTTCCCTTTTATATAAACTCTCTTTATATTTAAGCTATCACTAAATTCTACTACAGGAACTCCATTACTAATTATAAAATCTGCATCTTTTCCAATTTCTAAAGAGCCAATTTTATCTTCTACTCCTAAGATTTTAGCTGCATTTAAAGTAATTAAAGATAAAGCCTCATTTTCATCATAACCTTTATCTATTAACGCTTCTATTGCTTTCTTTGAAATTTCCATCAACTCAGGTGAACCTTTTGGTTTTTTATCATTAAAGCTCAACCATGATACGCCTTCATATGGTGGTAAATATGCATCTGTAGCAATAGCTACTAATATATTATTTTCAATTAATTTCAATATATCTTCCGGTGAGTTTGGTTTTAGATGAGTTCCACCTAAGGGCGTTGCTACTATTGCTATATTACTATTACTAATCTCTTTTATCTCATCATCAGTAATACCATGACCATGATGAATAACATCAAACTTTGCTTTTATAGCCATTTCTATAGCATCTTTTCCTGCTACATGACAGCCAACCCTTTTCCCTTTATCATGAAATATACTAACTATTTTATCTAACTCTTCTTGTGTATAAATAACTTCTCCAGCTCTTGGTACAATATCCTCAGTTAAATTTGCTGGAGTCGCGTTTATAAATATATTTTCACCTGGATAATCACTATTTTCTACTAAATCCATAATTGTCTCATCTTCTATAAGCTTATCTTTATCTACTGAGTTATTTCCTGTTACAGATGTGAAATTTACTAAATCTTTAAAGCCAATAGTTATACTGTTACATGAGAAAATTATATTTACAGGTAAGTCTTTTGCTATCTCCTTAAAATCTTTAACTGATTCTAAAGTCATTGGCGAACCACAAATTTGCTCTCCAAAAGTAGTTACCCCTGACATAAGTGCTTGTAAAACTAAAGATTTTTGAGCTATTTTATAAGTCTCCCTTGTCACTGGATAAACTGTTGATGGAGCATACTCTAATAGGTGTGTATGGCAATCTATAAATGAAGGTGTAATAACTAGATATCCAAAATCTTCAACTTCCAATTCCTTATATTTAGAAATTATATCATCTGACTTACCTATATCTATTATTTTACCTTCACTAATTACCATAGCTCCATTTACTATAGTTTTATCTTCACTTATCGTTACTATTTTCTTTGATTTCACAATATATTCTCTACTCATATCTACCTTCAAATTATAAGTGGTGTTAATGCTAATGCTATTATTACACAACTAATCAATCTGATAGCTGCCCCTAATAAAGCTGCATATAATGCTTCTTTTTCATTTAAATCTGAATGTTCTTTCCATGTTACAGGTATTTGCCCAAACAATACTGATAACGGAAATCCTGAATTTGCAAGAACAAATCCACCTACAATAAGTGCTGGTGCTACATTACACATTTCAACTAATTGAGCCATAGCTAATGTTGGGCTTGCTAAAATTGATACTATGCCTGTTGCTGGTTCAATTTGTAACCACTGTAAGCATGTACTCATGGCATTAGAAATTATAGCCCAAATACCGCTACAATAACTAACGGTAATGCTTTAATATTAAACTTTGTTAATACTACTAATCCTAAAACTAATGTTGCAAAAGATTGTGGAGATTGTATCATAGTTGCAATAGCAATTTTTTGCTCTCCCTTTGTAGCTTTAGCTTTAACTAATACAGGACCTGCAATAGCTCCAGCAGCATTAATATCGCCTAAAACATTATAAACACTCGGAATTATAACAGATGGATTAATCTTAAAGAACTTCATTATTGGAATAAAAATTCTTATCAAAGCATCAGTAAAACCTAATCTCTCTAAAATCCTACCTACAATTACACTTATAATAATAGCTACACCAACTTCACTAAGCAGAAATACATCAACTACTATAGGAAATACTTGTTTTGTAATACTATCAAAAAGTCCAGATAAAGAACCTGGAGATACTAGTAAGACAATAAAAGATAAGATTACTAAAAATAATCCAACTACTTCTATTGCCTTCCATTTCTTCCTAGAAGATTTGATCTGATTCATATCTCTCTCCTATTTTTTAATTCTTAATACATACTATAAAAACTCTCTGTAAACAGTTACTTATTTTTATCAATTGACTTTTTAGCATTTTTCTATAAAAAAATAACATCTACAATTTTAGTAGATGTTGCTGCTATTAAATATATAAAATTATTTTTTCTTATTTCTAGCGTCTATTATTACTCCAACAAGAGTACCTAAACATATTCCAATAAGTACTTGATTATAAATTGTTCCAAGTAAAAGCCCCACTATCATGCAAAGAGCCAAAAAGCTTATTGAACTACTTTTTTCATTTTTCCCTTTGCCTCTACCATTAACTTTTCCTTTGTTTTTGCCTTTACCCATAATGTTCTCCTCCTAAGTTTCATTAATATTAATGATAATACATTTAGTTATTTATTTCTACAATTAAATAAACATTAATTACTTAAATCCTCTTACTTTAGTATCTTCAAAATTTTATCTTCTGGTATTTTAGTTATAGGTATAAACTCCTTTGGATTCTCATCATAAATTGCAATTGATTTTTCAAACCAAGCAACATCTCTCCATTTATTACATTTATAACCGGCATTGTGATATATTCCAACCTTTTTGAACCCTAAGCTAATCTGTAACTTTTCACTTTTCTCATTTGGCAATGTTACACATCCATATACTGTTCTTATTTCTTGAAGCCTTAACAACTCTATAAGCTTTAAACAAAGAACTTTACCTATACCCTTTGATGTAAAGTTAGAGTCAATATAAATTGATAGTTCAGCCCCCCATTGATATGCTGCTCTTTCTTTATATCTACTAGCATAGGCATAACCAATAATATTGCCATCTTCTTCATATACTAAATAAGGATATTGTAAAATAATACTTTTAACCCTTTCTTCAAATTCCGTCTCATTTGGAAGTGTATATTCAAAGGTAATTGCAGTATCAATATATTGTCCATATATTTTTAATATTTCATTGCTATCATTGACTGTTGCCAATCTAACTCCCATCTTTTCACACGCCTTCCAACCACTAAATAACCTATACTATCAGTGAAACTATAATCTAGGATTATAAACTAATTTGTAATAACAATTTTTTCTATCTACTATAATTGTTTCGTAAATATCTTCATCTATTTTATTTAAATAAACTGCACCATCACTATAATCTCCTAAAACAGCTTTCGAAATATATTGTTGTACTAAATCATATCTTAAAGAATCATCATCTGTTATCATATTTCTAAATTCATTTAACTTAGAGGTTTCAAATTTGAAATCACTATCAATATTTTCTATTGATGCTTTATAAGATATTTCAGTATAAGTTACCCCAATATTTTCCATAGTCTCATATAAAATTGCATCTCTATTACCTATACTTAAATCAATATTTAATCCCTCTTCATTAGTGAAATAATGTACTGTTTCTGCCCCTAATTTATGTAGCTTTTCAAGTAATGTTACAACCTCAGGAACTCCTCCCTCAAACCTTGAAATTCTATCTCCTATTGGCTCTATAAAGGTTAAGTTTAATGAATTTTCATTAGCAAAACTCTTAAATAACTTAACCCCTCGAGCATATTCTTCAGCAATAGCATTATTTCTAGCCTCTAAATCTTTAGTATAAATTGAATTATCTTCAATTACTTTATCATAGCGACTAAAAATTGTTGTATTGCTTAAAGATTTATCTAACTCTGAATTTTCATCCTTATTATCAGGATTATCTACCTTTAAATCATTACTTACTACTTTTGCTTCCTCCTCTATACTATTAGTTATCAATAAAACTCCTCCTATAACAAAAGCTATAGCAAATAAAATTAAAGCAATCTTACTTTTTAAATTTTTCTTCATATAACCTCTCCTCTTATCCATAGTTTATATATAATTCCACCCTATTTTTTATTATTTAAAAGAAATTTTCTTTTATACCCCATAATGAATAATATACTTTTCTTCTTTTATAGCCTTAACTATTATACTTATCAATTTATCAAACTCTTCTGATTTACACTTAATATTTTCTTCATTAATTATATTTAAGAACTGCTTAAGAGATGTCGGTGGTATTAAGGTTATTCCATAATAAGCTAAATCCTTATATGGTCTATTTAGATTATGCGCAAAGGTTTCTAATTTCTTCATTTTATCTCCAAACCCTTTATGATATATTTCATCAATAAGATCTTCATCTATAAAAATACAATTATATTTTTCTGGTTTATGCTCATTTTCCCTATACTCTTCAATACAATCAATTATTCCAAACTCATGAACATAGGCCATTATACTACCCCCATTCAATTTAAATATTGAAGAAATTATTTTTCTGAGTTCTTTTCATTATTAGCTTCATTTTTTCTTGAAAAACTAATACAAATATAAGCACAACCTAATATTATAAACACAGGATTTTTATTTACTACTCCTACTATTAGAAAACAGATTGCTGCAAAAAGCCAAAGTATTCCCGTAATATTCTTATCCATATAATCCTCCATTAAATATCTAATTTGATAATTTTATGTTATCACATATTACAAATTTATTCCATAATCCATTCTACATAGAGTCTACCCTCATTCTAAAGTAATCTATTAGCCTGCCCAGTTAATTATTCCTTTCATCCTAATTATTATATTAATAAGCAAAAAAAGGAGCAATTGCTCCTTTTAACCTTTGTATTATCTATTTAATATTACTTTTTTAGTTAAAACATCATATCCAGTATAAGCTAAAGCTAAAACTGCAGTTAATAATCTTTCATGTCCTAAACTTTCTGTTGTGGCTTTTGCAAGTTCTCTACTATGACCTCTTACTTCACAATTAGAAATTGAAATATATGGGTGTATAGTTGGTGTAACATAGCTTACATTACCTATATCACTTGATCCTCCACCAGTCTTAGGTGCATGAATTTCTGTAATACCTAAGCTTCTTAGATTTTCATTGAAAGCTTCTGATAATACTTCATTAGTATTTAAATCATCATAAGGAAGCTCATATCTATCCATCTCAAGTTCGCAACCAGTCATCAAAGCTGCACCTCTTGCAATATTTTTAACCTTTTCTAAAACATCTTCTATTGTAGCTTTTTTTGCTGCTCTTATATAGAACTGAGCTACTGCTCTTTCTGGAACTATATTAGCTGCAACTCCACCTTCAGTAATAATTCCATGCATTAATACATCTTTAGTTACGTGCTGTCTTAAAGCATCAATTCCATTAAATAATTGTATTACAGCATTTAATGCATTTATGCCTTGTTCTGGACAAGACGCTGCGTGAGCTGTCTTTCCCTTAAAAGTAAATTGAATTGGATAAAGAGCACTACTTGTACCACTAGCATAAGTCTTATCATTTGGATGAACCATCATTGCACAATCAAGTTCATCAAATGCTCCTTCTTCAACCATGATTACTTTTGCACCATTTGTCTCTTCTGCTGGAGTTCCATAAACTATTATTTTCCCTCCGACTTGATCTATTATTTTACTTAAAACAATACCTGCTCCTGAAGAGATTGTACCAATCATATTATGTCCACATCCGTGTCCTATTCCAGGTAATGCATCATACTCACATAAATAACCAATAGTTAATCCTGGCTTACCACTATCAAAAGTTGCTTTAAAGGCAGTATCCATATTTAGGTATCTTTCCTCTACTTCAAAATTGTGCTCCTTTAAAAGTTCAGTTAAAACTTTTACTGCTTTATACTCTTCGTTTCCTAACTCTGGATTTTCATATATATAATCGCTTATTTCTATTAGTCTTTTATGTATTTTTTGTCCTTCACTAGTTAATCTCTCTTTCATCTTTAACTCCCCTAAATTAATTAATATTTTTATATATAATTTAGAAGCTGCCTAAGCAGCCTCTCCTATTTTAATAAGTAAAACTTATTTGAATTTTGAGTCTTAAATTTTTTTACATCCAATTTATCATCATTGCAACAGTTATAAATCCTAAGCTTAATAAGAATATTATTGCTTGTATTGGAAGTATCCATTTTACCCATTTAGAATATGGAACTCCAGCTAATCCTAATGACGCTATTAATATTCCTGATGTTGGGAATATTGCATTTGAGAAGCCATCTCCTAATTGGAATATTAAGACTGATAATTGTCTTTGTACCCCTACCAAATCTCCAAGTGGTGCAAGTAATGGCATAGTTACAGCAGCTTGTGCTGAACCTGAAATAACAAAGAAGTTTACTATCATTTGAACTATATACATTAAATATGCAGCTATTAATGATGGTAAATTACCAATTAATCCAACTAAACCATGTAAAACTGTATCTATTATTTGAGCATTTTCTGCAATTATAACTATTCCTTTAGCACAACCTATTATTACAGCTGCCCCAATCATTCCTTTTGCACCTTCTATAAATGCCTCTGCCATATCGTTAAGTGATAATCTTCCAACAATACCTGAACATAATCCCATTGCTAAAAATACTGCTGCTATTTCAGAAATATAGAATCCCTTAACTAATACTCCCCAAACTATAACTCCTATAGCTACTGCTAAAAGAGATAATATAGCTTTATGCTTTATAGTAAAATCTTCATGACTATGAATATTAACTTCTAGTTTTTCCTTTTTCTTTCTGTCTGATTCATAAACTAAACTCTTTGTTGGATCTTTTTTAATCTTATTAGCATAATACATTAAGAATGCTATACCAACAGCTGTTGTAATAGCCCATACTACTGTACGGAATCCAACTCCTGAACCTACTTCTACACCAGCTATATTTTGGGCAATATGTACTGTAAATGGATTTAGCATTGCTGTTGAGAAACCTAATATACACGCAAAATATGTAACTGCAACAGTTAATATACTATCGTAACCTAATGCTAACATAAGTGGAAGTAAAAGCGTTATAAATGGTATTGCTTCTTCTGACATACCAAAAACTGCTCCACCAATAGAAAATATAAGTGTTAATATTGGTATTATTAATATTTCTTTACCTTTTAATTTATTAACTAATCTAACTATACCAAGATCAATAGCTTTAGTTCTTGATACAACATTTATAGCTCCTCCAACTACAAATAAAAATGCAATTATCTCAGCTGCACTCATAATCCCTTCTAGTGGTGCTTGTAGTACTGCAAATATTCCTTGTGGATTGCTTTCTACATAGCTAAAAGTTCCATCTACAACTACAGTTTTCCCTGCTTCATTTACAACTCTTTCATAAGCTCCACCTGGAACAAAGTAAGTTGCTATTGATACTAAAATTATAATTCCAAAAATTATAACTAAAGTATGAGGCATTTTCATTTCTTTTTTCATAACATCCTCTGATTTTTCTCTTTTCTTCTGTAAATTTAACATCTTCATCCTCCTATTGTTTTTTATCTTTCTAGAATAAACAAAAAAGCCTTAAGCTTATCACTTAAGACTCTTATAAATTCAGTATTAATACCTTATTTAAAATACACTTCAGTGATAGCCCTCCATAATCATTTGATTATGACAGTGTTATACATATTCTGTATAACCCCAACATAATAACCTTAAAGCCTCAGTTATTTGTTTCGGCGATATTTCCTTTCATTTTGCACTTATGCTTAATTTTCTTGCAAAGATACTATTAAATACCGCAACCTCTATCTACATATTATTAAATTTTTATATGCATAATTATACATCATTAGGCATATTTCTACAAGTTTTTTATTTGTTAGTTTGATACTTTTTTAATTCCTCTTTTAATCTTTGTATTTCTTCTTCTTTTTCCTTTAGCTTATTTTCATAATAATTCTCCTTATCTCCAAGGTTATTATTTAACATATTTATTAATGAAGCCATTTCATCAGCACTTCCAACTATCCTATTAAATAATAATAAATTAGATTTTAATATTTCCGGAATCTCATGATGAGAATATCTAAGCCTATGATCTATCTCCCCATACCCCTCTTCAAAGATAGTTCTAACTTGAATTTCAGCTATAACCTTTTGATTTGTAGGATAACATTCTACTAAGTAATGAACTGATCTATAACCTGATTGTCGTGACCTTACTTCTATACCTAAATCATCAAATATATATCTATCGTCTCCATCTCTTATGTTTGCTGTTATTTCAACTACATTCCATGTCTTTACTATAAAGTCATGTATATCTTTCCATTGGTCTTTAAATATATGTAAAACTCTTATTCCAATTAAATCTGTTATCTCATTTTTATAATTATCTACATTAAAATGAAAATCTTTTCCATTTTTAACTTTCCTATCTTCCGTTTTTCTTATAATCTTTTCAATTAATCTTTCTGGATCTTTTATTCTTGATTTAACAGAATGTATATTTTCATTGGAACGTAATATATTAGCTATAAAATCTGCTTGAGTTTCATAAGAGTTCTCAAATTTTACAAAGTCATTATATATTTTTTGCAACTCTTTAAAATCAATATTACTTCTTTCTATATATTCCTCTATATGAGGGTATTTTTCTAAATAAAAATCTTTATCTAAACTATTCACTATTAAGCCTCCCTAATGTTGAAAATTAACACTAATAATTGTATTTTAGCATATTATTAATAAAAATATTGTTAATACTTTAGATATACTTTTTCTTTTGATACTAAAATATATGATTTATCTAACATAATGTTAATCATTTAAGTAACGCAATTTCCTTTTTATGGTAATAAGTGTTATAATAGTATTATCCTTATGATTACATAATTTTGGAGGTAATTTAAAAATGAATATTCTTCGCTTTAAAAAAGCAAATTACTACAGAATAACATTAAGAACTATGACATCAGAAGACATATTAAAATTTGAAGAAATAAAAAAAAGAAAAAATAAAGAGATTAATAAATTAGCTATCTTCGTTATGTTTGGTTTAATGGTATTAGTAGCATTAATGATTCATTTATATAATTTAAATTTACAATAATAAAAGAAATTCTCTATAAATTTTCCAAGTATTCTCTTCCCATTTATAAATTGTTATGTTATCAAAATTACATTTAAAATCAAATTTATACTGATTTACATAGTTCCATACTTCTTCATAAATGGGAGGTAATTTTTTTGAGGATAAAGTAACATGAAACACCTTATCCTTACCATCAGTTTTTGTAAAATTAATATATGAAGACTTATCTATCTCTTCAATAAGCCTATCATGTAACATCTTTCCTTCTTTTGACATATCTACATCCATATAAATAACCCTATTATCAAAATGATTATAATTGTTTAATCTAAAAGGTTGACTTCTCTCTCTCTTACAAAATGCTTCAATATTGTTTTCTAAATCTATAATACTTCCATCGTATTCAAAGGGAGCTTTTATAGTAAAATGAGCTGGAAGCTTTGAAGACTTAGCATTAAACTTTTTTAATATATCTTTTCTTAAATTATTATTAAAATCTCCTGCTTCCCCTTTAATTGCACACACTATCACATATCTCATACTTTACTTACTCCTTACTTATTTATTTGGCTGACTTAATTTTTTCATCATTACGTATCTTTTTAATCCTCCATATTTTACTTTCTCTACCTTTATCTCATACCCTAAATCTATAAAAGTATTAACACTAAATTTATTATACGGTGATGCTGTAGAAGTTAATATAGTATTCTCTTTTTCCCTTGCTATCTTTTCTAACTCTTCACAAATAACTTTCTGCAATCTGTTTCCCCTAAACTCATTTTTTACTACAGTAGATTCTATTTGCCCTACCTTTAATAATTCTTCATCTATTATACCTAAATCATATCCATAATTCTTCTTATCATATCCTTTAGCAACATATACGCCCATTGCAATTAATTCATCTTCTTCAGTAGTTACACCAAGTATTATACCTTCGCTATCAATATACTTCATAAATTCATCTTTTTCAGTAGATGCATATAACTGCTTATCTTCAAGTCCTTCAACTATTTCATCTTGAAGTCTCATTATTTTTTCTATATACGATGCATTAAGTATCTTCATATTAACTTCTATTATATTATTATCTGTTCTTTTTACCTTTAGTTTCTTATTCATAATATATCTCCTTATATACTGATTTAATTATTTCCAAATCAAATTTATTATTTAGTTTAATATTTAAAACTATATTCTTATTCACTTTAAAAAATAGTTTTTTTATATAATATCTATATACTATTTAATATTTAATTTCAATAGTATAACTATTATTTTATCTCGATTCATCATTTTAGTAACTTAAGATCATTATTCATTCCATTGTCCGTAAATATTAAAAAGCACCTACCATTATTATGATAAGTGCTTTCTATATAAAAAATATTATAAATCCATTATCTATGAACTTATTTTTTTCTTTAAGCTTCTACCTTTTTATTTTTCTTAGCAATCTTTGGTAGGATAAATCCTAGTAAGATTAATACAAATGGTGTTAATATATTTAAAGTTAATTGGAACTTGTCCTCTGAATACATTCCTCCAATACAAGCAAAAGCAGTAAAGGCAAAACACCATACTCCAAATATTATTCCAAAAGTTTTATTCTTTACGAAATAATATTCTCTCTCGAACTTATCTCCAGTTTTCTTTAATGCAATATAAGCAACAAATACCCAAAGATATCTAAGTGGCATAACTACTGCATTTAATTTTACAAGCCATCTTACTAACTCATCAACACTTCCAATTCCCATAGCTGGAACAATTATAAGTATTGATACAATTACAAATATTAGCTTATGTCCATTTACATATGCTCCATTTTCATTCTTAACAAATAACTTTTCTGGGATATAGTTTCTATCTCCACTATCAAGTAACATACGTAAAGGTGCATCTATTGATATTATTAAAACAGCAAATTGACCTATCATATTTGTTATTGCATAAAGTATTACAAATATATTTCCTAAGTTATAGTATTCCCCTAACTTTTGGAATGCATAGTATGCTCCATTTGTCATTAAATCCTTTGGAATATTATTAGAATCTATCATTAATCCTAATGAAATAGTTCCAAGTATTGCAGTTACAGCAACCATTACAGCAAGAGCTATCATCCCTTTTGAGAACCCCTTAGCTGGATCTTTCATTTGATTTACGTATGGTGATATTTTTTCACATCCACCAACTGCAAATACTAATATAGAAAGACTTGTAAAGAATGCAGCATCAAATTTAGGCATGAATGTACTCCATGACCAGTCAATTTGATTTAACTGTACATTTGTAATAGCAGGTGCAGCTAACATTAATAAAATGAATAGCATTGACATTATAAACATTGATGAACCTGCTAAAGCTGATAATTTCTTTAATGGGTTAATTCCCTTACCTGCTATATATAAAGCAACTATGAAGATAATTAAACAGCTAACCTGTAATAAAACTGGATTCATATTACTAATTCTACCATCTTGGAAAATTGCCCAACTTGAAGCTATCATAAAACTATTAGGCTTTTGTGATAAATATGGCATATGGACAATCCAGTATGTCCATCCTGCAAAGTAAGCAATTTTAGGGCTTATAGTTTCTCCAACCCATGAGCTAACTCCTCCACCATGATTTTTGAATGCAGAACCTAGTTCTCCAACCATTAATGCATATGGTACAAAGTAAATAGCAAAAATAATAATCCATGCTACAATTGCTTGCAATCCGTTGTACTCTGAGAATCCGTTAATTACGTTACCAAATCCCCAAACTCCTGAGAATGCCATCAATGCAAGACTATACCACATAATCTTCTTATTGTTGTTTTCAGTCATATTATGACCCCCTCTTTTGTAAAAAACTTTAGTTAAACTTTAACTCTAACTATTTTATCATCTTTTTATTGAAAAAGGTATAAATTTCTATATCTTTTTGTTAAAAATTAGACGCTAAACAAAGTAAAAGCAAGTCAAAAAATTTCTTTTTAACCTGCTTATAAAAAAATTTCTATTTTATATTCTTACCTTTATTATAATACTCTTGAATTATATCCTCTGGAACCATATTTCCACCTGTTGCCCAAACTATATGTGTTGCATTTTTCATGTCTTCTATTCCTTCTTTTTTAAGATAACCCTTACCTTTAGGTGAAATTTCAATATTATATGGGCCTAACATACCGGCTAAAGCACTTGGCTCTAATCTAATATTTTCTAAATCCATTATCTTATATAAATATTTATACATTCTTTCATCTGTAATAGTATAACTACCACTAATAAATGGTTCCATAATGTTTCCTACAAAACTTGATGCTCTTCCAACTGCTAACCCATCAGCATCAGTTCTATTATCAATATTAAAATCTTGAACGCATATCTTATCATGATATCCTGTAGAAAGCCCTAATAGCATGCATGGTGAGTGAGTAGGCTCTGCAAAGAAGCAATGCGCATTATCTCCAAATACTTCTTTAATACCAAAGGCAATCCCCCCAGGTCCTCCTCCAACTCCACATGGCAAGTATACAAATAGTGGATGTTCTTTATCTACTTTTATTCCAACCTCTTCAAATTGCTTCTTTAAACGAAGTGCTGCTACCGAATATCCTAAAAATAACGTTTTAGAATTTTCATCATCTACAAAATAACAGTATTCATCTGCTTCAGCTTGTTTGCGTCCTTCAGCTACAGCTTTACTATAGTCATCTTTATATTCAACTACAGTAACACCTTTACTTCTGAGCATATCTTTCTTCCACTTCTTTGCATCAGCAGACATATGAACAGTAGCTTTAAATCCTAATTTTGCAGCCATAATTCCAATAGATAATCCTAAATTACCAGTTGATCCTACAGCTATGCTGTATTTAGAAAATAAATCTTTAAATCTCTCTTCTGCTAATATACTGTAATCATCCTCTAATTTTAACATTCCTTTTTCTATAGCAAGTGACTCAGCAAAGTGAAGAACTTCATAAATTCCTCCCCTAGCCTTTATTGATCCTGATATTGGTAACTTGCTATCACATTTTAAATATATATCTCCTTGAATTTCTTTACCTAACTCTTCATTTAAATATTTATGCATCTTACTTATTTTTACTATTGGAGATTCTATTATTCCATTTAAAGCTTTTGTGTCTGGAAAAACTATAGCAAGGTAAGGTGCAAACCTCTCCCAACGCTTTGCTACATCTACTATATCATCCATTGAAAATCTACATTGTTCTATTGCTTTTTCCGCATCTATTTTATTCGGATTAATAAATACTGTCTCTTTTAATTCTATTAAATCCTTAATTATTGGAAACTCTGTTATCCAATCTGACATTGCTCTATCTAAAATCATCACATTACCTCTTCTACTAAAATTTAAAGCATTCCCGTAAGAACATTTATCTACATACTTAAGATTAAATTAACGGTAAATACTACCATAATTTTCAATATTGTACTACCAGTTGTTGCAACAACAATTATGTTAAGTCTTACTTAACAATTTTAAGTTAATATTAACAGTAAATATGTTTTTTGTAAATATATATCGCTAAAAAAATTAAATAATACTTAACACAATCATTTCTAACATTATCTTATTATTCACCTTTATCAAACCAAGAATCTATCATTAGCTAATGCTTTTTATTGAACAATTATAGAAAAAACAAAAAGGAGCTTAATAGCCCCTTTTTTAGTATTTATAATTTTTTAACCGGCTTTTAGTTAAGTTATACTTAACACCATATAATAAATTAAAAGCTTGGTGGCGTTACTGCAAATATTACTTTTGCAAGTTTTGTATCTATATTTTCCCACTTATGATCTGTCATTGGAGGAATACGAATACTATCTCCTTCATCTAAAGTATATCTTAAACCTGCTACAATTATATCTACTCTTCCTTCAATTACATATGCTACCTCTTCACCTTTATGACTTTCTGCTTCCTCTACTGATTTACTGCTATTCGGAATTTCCATCATACAAAACTCTATTGTTCCTAAAGTATTTGGAACTAATAAATCATACCTTACATCACTTTGATTAGGGAAACCTATAGTTTTTCTATTATTTTTTCTTACAACTAACTCTTCTTTTTCAGCATCCTCTTTAAAAAAATAAAATAATGGAACATCTAGAGTGTTAGCTATAGATCTTAATGTATTTATTGATGGATTTACAAGACCACGTTCTATCTGACTTAACATAGAGGCTGTAATTCCTGATTTCTTTGATAACTCTCTTACACTAGTATTGCTTGCATTTCTAAAATCTTGAATTTTTTTACCTATGTTTAACTCTTCCATATTACTACCTCTATCTTTATATTTTTATATATTATAACATAATCACTTTCTATTTTATAGCATCTGGAGTAGTAGATAAATATTGAACAATAAAAAAATAACCTGACAGATAAATTTACCCATCAGGTTATTCTATATTTTAATAAACTTAATTTTTATTACTTCATTAACTTACAAATATTATTTGCAAATTCTACTGGATCTTCTACACTTAATCCTTCAACTAATAAAGCTTGGTTGTATAAAAGATTTGTATATAAATCAAACTTTTCTTTATCATTTTCAAAAGTTTCTTTTAGTGAGTTAAATACCTCATGATTTGGATTTATCTCAAGAACTTTATCTGCCTTTACACCTTCATTGTTTGGCATTGAATTAAGAACCTTTTCCATCTCAATTGAAAGTTCACCCTCTGAAGATAAGCATACAGGATGATTCTTTAATCTCTTAGAAACTTTTACTGCTTTAACCTTACCACTTAAAGCTTCTTTCATTGATTCAAATAATCCTTTATTCTCTTCAGTTATAGCTTCATCTTTTTCATCAGCCTCTATTCCTAAATCACCACTTGAAACTGATTTAAATTCCTTTTCTTTATAGTTCATAAGCATTTTAATAGCAAATTCATCTATCTCTTCAGTAAAGTATAATATTTCATATCCTTTATCTTTAACTAACTCTGTTTGAGGAAGCTTTTCTATTCTTTCATTTGAATCACCAACTGCATAGTAGATGTATTTTTGTTCTTCAGGCATTCTTTCTACATATTCACCTAAAGTAACCATTTTCTTTTCCTTTGAAGAATAGAACATTATTAAATCTTGTAGAGTTTCTTTATTAGCTCCAAATTCTTCATAAACTCCAAACTTTAATTGTCTTCCAAAAGTCTTGTAGAATTTATCATAGCTTTCTCTATCATTTTTAAGCATATTTTCTAACTCATTTTTAATCTTATTATTAATATTTTTAGCAATACGCTTTAATTGTCTATCATGTTGTAATAGTTCTCTTGAAATATTAAGAGATAAATCTTGTGAATCTACTATACCTTTTACAAATCCAAAGTAATCTGGTAATAAATCTCCACACTTCTCCATTATTAATACACCATTTGAATAAAGTTCTAAGCCTTTTTCATAGTCTTTAGTGTAATAGTTGAATGGTAAATTTTCTGGAATATAAAGAATTGAGTTATAGCTTACCATACCATCAACGCTTATATGAATATGTTTTAATGGTTTATCAAATCCAAATCTCTTTTCCATATAGAAGTTGTTATAATCTTCATCTGTAAGCTCACTTTTATTTCTTCTCCAGATTGGAACCATGCTGTTTACAGTTTCTTCTTCTTTATACTCTTCATAATCACTTTCTGAACCTTCTTTAAGCTTTGACTTAGTTACATCTAGCTTAATTGGATATCTTATAAAGTCTGAGTATTTTTTAATTAATGATTTTATTCTATATTCATTTAAATATTCATCAAAATTTTCATCTTCAGTGTTTTCTTTAAGATGTAATATTATATCTGTACCATATGAATCTTTTGTAGCATCCTCGATTGAATATCCTTCAACTCCTTCTGATTCCCATCTATAAGCTTTATCACTTCCAAAAGCTTTTGTTATTACAGTAACCTTATCTGCAACTAAAAATGCTGAGTAGAATCCTACACCAAATTGACCAATTATATCATATCCATCTTTTATTTGATTTTCTTCTTTAAACTTAAGAGATCCACTTTTTGCAATAGTTCCTAAGTTTTCTTCTAATTCTTCTTTAGTCATACCAATACCTGTATCAGATATTGTTAATGTTTTAGATTCTTTATCTTGTGTTATTTTAATAAAGTAATCTTCTTTATTAAATGTAAGTGTGCTATCACTTAAGCTTTTATAATAAATTTTATCAATAGCATCGCTTGCATTCGATATTAACTCTCTTAAAAATATCTCTCTATGTGTATAGATAGAGTTAATAACAATGTCTAATAATCTCTTTGATTCTGCTTTAAATTGCTTCTTTTCCAATTTAAATCTCCCCTTCTAATTTAAAGATATTTTTGTTAGCACTCTAACTCATCGAGTGCTAATCTTCAATTTCTGTTATATCACTATTTCAATTTATTGTCAACACATCTATATAGTCCTTCTTTTAAAGGAATACTTTCCTCATGCCCATCATTACACCTCTTTAGTCTTTAATAGTAAAAAAAGTATGTATCGACTTTTACATCAATACATACTTAACTAACATCCTTATCATCTCTTTTACTTAAGGATAAAACTTATTTTTTCAAAATATTCTAATAACTCTTTATACTCATTCATTAAATTTTTATATAATTTTAGTGTATTTTTCGTATTAGCTTTAACTCTTTTTTCAATATAGTCATAATTTTCAATTACTAATTTGCATATATCCTTGTCTATCTCATAATTAGATGCCATATTTGATAATATTGATATAACCTCATCCTTTGAAAACTCATCCTTATAACTTCTCTTTCCTATCAAAGCGCTTAATACATCTGCAACTGCTACTATTCTTGCTTCCTTTGATATATTATCACCCTTTAAACAAAATGGATATCCAGTTCCATTTAACTTCTCATGATGTAGTGTTGCTATATCTCGTATATCATCTATTCCCATATTACTTAAAATATTATATCCAACTATAGTATGACATTTTATTATCTCAAATTCCTCCTGAGTAAGCTTTCCCTTCTTTTCTAAGATATTTATTGGAATTGATAATTTTCCTATATCATGAAGCATAGATGCTATCTTGATTATTGTTGACTTATAATCATCTAATCCTAACATTTTAGATATTTGCCAGCTTATTTCTTCCACAGTTATAGTATGTACTACAGTAGATTCACTTCTAAAATCTATAGCATAATTTAACATCCTTGCATATGCAATTATTTCTCTTCTTGATAGCTCTCTTTTATCTAAAATTTCATATAACTCATTTAAATATGTATCAGTTTCTATTTTTTCTATTAAATCATATTCATTACATGCTTTTTTAAATAACTCTTTATGCTCTTCAAGTAGATCATTACTACTTTTATTTAATATTAACATAGGGTCTATTTTATTAAAATGCAATTGTAAAACTGCAATACTATCAGCTAAATTTAATATGAGTGCTTCTTTAGGAATCTTTACTTTAGCTGAATCATTAAAATCTTTAGGATACAAATGATGCCCTAATACTATATCTGCTAAATCTGATAGAGGTGAAAAATACTTTATAAATAAATATCCATATACAGAATGGTTCATTGGAATCTCTAAATCCATATCAACAATGTGATCTCTTTCCTCTATCTTATATACACCTATATCATGGAACACAGCTAATGTAATCATTCTTAAGATTTCTTCATCACTGTATCCTCCATGACATTTTAATAGCTTGTACATTATATATGCAACCTTTTCTCCATGACCTGCTAATCTGTCATCCATAGAATCTAATGTTCTCTGTATGACTATCACAATATCTTTTAAAGTTATCCTTTTCATACAAAAATCACTCCATAATTAATCTTTATTTTTTCCCTCTCCTACTTTATAATTTTTTTACCAATATTAAAAGATTACAAATTTAATTAATAATCTTTCATACTTAAAATTCTTTTTCCTTTTTATTGTTGCATTATAATTTGGTGCTGTATAAAATCTGTTTTCCATTATGATATGCTTCTAATCTTGAAACTTTTGCAGCTGTCATTATGGCCACTATTTTCCTTTTATTCACCTTTTTCCCTCTGATTATTTATTCCCCTCAGAAGTACATAAAAAAAGCTACCCAAAAAGAATAGCTTTGTAAACTTTAGTCCCTATAGCTTTGCGTATCTAGATTCCCTTAGATTTGCCTATTTAATTTTATGCATTTTGTATACTATCATAATTATATGAAAACTTCAACATATTTGAATTAAAGATTTACTACAAATAAATTTCATTTGAATTCATAATATATAGTTATGATATTAAAAATCATTTTTTGAAATTTCTCTTGGCCATGAAAGTAACCTCTTTCTTGATATTTTCAACTGTTTTTCACCTGGAAAATTTAGATTACAGAAATAATTATGATAATTAGCTGTCCATACATACTTGTCCCATACTCTTATATTTTTTTTATTTAACTCTAGCATCTCTTCAACTTTAACTTTATGTCTAATAAGTAATTCTATTTGTGCCTTTTCAAACTCATATTCATTGTTACATTCTGTATAACATTTAAATATAGTATTTAAATAATTTAAAAACCACTGCCCATCACTATCAATAAGTATTTTCTTGTGTTGTGGTGCAACCTCATAATTATTTATGTACTTTTGTAATCTACTAACTGTCTTATTGTCTAATATAATTCTTGGATAGCAAGCTAGATTACTCTCCGTATTATGAGCATCCAAAAGAGCTGGTCCAAAAACAATATCTTCATTTATATAAAATTCACCTACACTTACGCCCCCTCTAACGAAAAGGCCTTCTAGCGCTAGGTTAAATTGATATTCTGATACATTGTCCAATATTTCGTCTAACTCTTCCTCACCATCATCTTTTATAGGGTATCCAACAATCATATTATCAGTATATATCTTTATCTTTCCTTGACTGTACTTATTTGGGATTATACATTGCTTGTTCTTATTTATAAGAAAGCTAATCTCATTAAGTAGCTTGTTTCCCTCTCCCTCATTACAAGAATCCACTATCATTTGTGAAAATCCTAATATATCTATAGCACATACCATAGAATTAATAAGCTGCGGATTATTCTGATTATATTTTTGCATACTTCTTTCAACACATCCTTACTTAAATTGCTTCTATTTCTACTATTTTAGCATTTAAGGTACGTTGTTGGGAAGATATTATATTATGTTATGTCACTGGATTTTCTATTTCTGTGTACAAACTAATTACCTCCTTATACGTTTCAATAAATTTTATTGGCCTAGATATTGAAATTAAGAGCAAAGAAAAAAGTGCCTCCTCTTTCAAAGAGTAGAACTTTTTTTGTAAATTGATATTTAATTAAATTCATCCGTTTATGTGGGTATAAAATCATATTATTATTTGCTTGTCTATACCCTAAGGTTTTATCTGTATATTCATATAATTCTTTCATTACATTCATGCTACCTATTAAAACATTATCTACTAACTCAGAAGCCATATTTGCTTCTTGTTTAATTTCACTATCAAATATTCCAACAACAACTAAATCAACTTTCTTATCTGATCCACCTGCATTTTCATCAGATATCTTACTTTTTCAATTGATATAGTATCTCCAAGCTTTAAACTATTTAATTCTGCTAACCTTTTATGTATTAGTACCTTATTTTCATCTTCTTTAGTTATATGTCTTCCTTCTACTAATTTTATTAATCCATTTACAAACATATTGTCTATCTCTGAGTAATAAATCCCCTGTATTTCAACAGCATTTTTCATACTATCAGAAGTATATTGTACTTGTGATTCTAATGGTTCTACTTGTTTAATAGATTTAGCATCTGCTTTAACAATGGCTTTCGCATTATACTTACTAACACCATTTATATTTAATATTTGATTAATTTCATTATTTGTAATATCATTATCTTTAGTTTCAGAATCCATTTGAAACCCATTTTCAAAATTTTTATTTATCTGTTGTTTATTAGCTAATGTGGCCTTTTTTATTGAAAGTGCACCTAATGTAGCTGTTGCTATTCCCAATAATATAAAAAACATAATAATACTTTTAACTTTCTTTCTAGTTATATATAACCAAGCTCTTTCAAATATACTCATTAAAATTCCTCCTTAAAATATGCTTGGCTATACTATATCATCCTAATATAAAACTAATATGAAACTTTATTAAGAATATAATGAAATTAGAGTCCAAATCCACAGCTTACTACTTAGTCTTATGCCAGTATAAGCCAATAGGCTTTTTAAATATGTCTCCTAATCGAGCTATTTACACTTCTTTTTTTGGTAATCTTACCTAAAATATAATCTATAATAAAAGCTAACACAAATGATCCAAAAAGGACTGCTACAAAATGAATTAAGTTATTACTTACTAGTATATCTTGTAACTTAAGCACCTTAGCAAAACCTCTAATTAGTATAATAACTAAAGGATGTATAATATAAACTATCATACTAATATTTCTTAAGATTTTAAAACTTCTATTCTTCCATAATAAAATCCACTGGAACAAGAAATACATAACTGGTAATAGTAAAATATACATACTACTATGCCGTTGAATCTGAAATTTATTTAATATTAAACCTTCAACTATCATTAATGACAATGTAATTATAAATCCATACATCATAATTTTTTTCTTTGGCTTTCTTTTATCATTAGCTATTATTGCTCCAAGTATAAAAAATAACGGTGAAAAGAATATTCCATTTCTAGTGTAATCAAAAAAGTTAAAAATCAGATTATAAAGCTCTTTAATTACAGGAATACTTTCAGCTATTTTGTAGTAGCTATCTCCAAATAGTCCTATAATATATAAACCTAAAGAAATTATGAAAACCTGCTTTTGGTTAAATCTCTTTAGTAGCATAGAAACTATTAGTATTCCAATTATAGCTCCTGGTAAATACCAAAGATGATAAAATGTCCCGTTAAATAAAAGTTCCTTCAAAGCTCCTACGACACCTATGTTAACCCCAATATTTCCTGAATAAATACCTATAGGTAAATAAATTAATGTAGCTATAATATATAATTTTACTAGCTTTTTCACATTTCTAATTACTGTAGTATAGTCTTTATTTTCACCTATAATTGAAGGTAAAATGAAATACCCACTTACCATAAAGAAAAATGGTACTGCTACACGTGCAATAATCCTAGCTAATACAAAGTCAGCAGTTTCATTTATACCTGCTAAAGGATAAGTATGATTCATAACTACAAGAATTACAGCAATTACCCTAAACAAGTCTATTCCCGGATATTCTGTCTTTTTATCTATTATTTTTATTTTCACAACTTTTCTCCTATATATTTAAACATAATTCTTCCTAATTTACTTATAGTAATACTGTAATCTTTTAGATAATCTACTTAAAAACTCATTAGTAATTGTTCCTGCTGCCTCTGCAACTTCTTCAACTGATATATAATTCTCTTTATCTTTTCCTATTAAAGTAACCATATCACCTTCTTCAATATGATTAATATTAGTTACATCAATCATTAATTGATCCATACACACTCTTCCTATAATAGGCGCTTTTCTACCATTTACTAATACATAAATATTACTTTGGGAAATATTTCTTGGAATACCATCAGCATAGCCTATTGTTACTGTTGCTACCTTCATATCTGATTTCGCAATAAACTCTCTACCATAACTTACTGAATCTCCATTATGAATACCTTTAACAACAGCAACTCTAGCCTTTATAGATAAAACAGGCTTTAATCTTACATTACTTTTTATATTGTCATTTAGGCTACTTTTGACACCATACATAGAAATTCCTATTCTAACATAATCACAAGGAAGATTAGGATAATTCAATGCTCCATAACTATTTTGAATATGAAGTTTAATATTTTTATTAAACCTTTCTTTAATATCCTCTGCTATCTTAAAAAAATTCTTTATTTGCTCTTCTGTGCAGAAAATATCTTCTTTATTATCACTATCAACTACATATAAATGAGAAAATATAGCTTCTATTTTTAGATTTTTAAAGCTGAAAATCTTATTTATAGTATCTAAATTATGAAAATCTTCACCTAGTCTATGCATACCTGTATCTATCTTTAAATGAACCCTTATAATTTTTTCAAACTTCTTAAGATCCTCTGCATAATTATAATCTACTATTGTTTGAATTAAATCATATTTAATTAAGTCATTAAACCTACTTGGGTGTGTATAGCCTAAGATAAGTATATCCCCTCTAACCCCACCTTCTCTTAATTCAATAGCTTCATTAATAGTTGCCACAGCAAAGTTATATACATTAATTTTATTAAGGTATCTAGATATTTCAACAGATCCATGTCCATATCCATTTGCCTTAACTACAGCCATAAACTCACAGTTATCATGAATACTACTTTTTATTTCTTCAACATTATTTTTAAGATTTTCTAAGTCTATCTCTACCCAAGCTCTATCTCCCTTAGTATTTCTATCACACTCTTTAATAAATTTCATATCAATATCATTACTGATATCTTTACTAATATCTTCAAAACTTGAAATTAAACCACAGATTCCACTCATTTCCCTATCTCCAAACTGTTATTATAAAACCATCATAATTATTTCCTGATATTAAATATAAATCACTATCTTCTAATCTAATAAATGTATTCTCTCCATCATACTCTTTATAAGATATCTCGATTTTTCTACCATCTTTTATATATACATAAGGATTTTCTCCATACTTATAATCTTTAATAAACTCTAGATATTCTTCTAAAGCCATATTACTTTTGGTTATTATCTCAGCATGAGGATACCCTACATATCTAAAATGCCAAGGTTCGCCTGAAATTTTAGTTATATCTTTCTTCTCCTCCTTGTACCTTTCAATAAATCCGTATCTCATAGCTACATCTCTAAAAACTTGACATATTCCTTCATATGGAAATTCCGGACAAATAAAATCTACATTATTAGATCTCTGTGCTAAATCTATAGCTAATCCTGTTTGATGTTCACTACAGTTAGGCTCTGCCACATATTTAGCTGTAAACCCTTCTCCATTTACTATAACTGAACTATTATAGATATTAATTTGTTCTTCTAAAGTCCTGTATCCGCTAACAGGAATTATCTGCTCATAACCGTTAATATTATTCAATACTTCTCTTAGTATATTACTGGCTCTTTCATTAATTAAAATATTTTCATATTCTAAAAATGGAGCTACTAAATTTCCATATTTAAACCTTTCATTAATTGGATTATCAGCATTTACAAGAACTAAGCTTCCATTATATAAATTGTTCTTCGTTAATTTTACTATCATCATCTATCACCATTCCTATTGCCCTATTAATAAATTCGTCAAATGTTATTCCTATGCCCTTAAGCATATTTGGGTATCTGCTATGTGAAGTACAGCCTGGTATTGTATTTACTTCATTAAATACTATTTCTTTGTCTGTAGTTATAAACATATCTACCCTAGCAAAGTTCTTACATTTTAAGGCTTTATATATTTTAATAGCTTCTTTTTTCACCTTTTTTGCCATATCTTCATCTATTCTTGCAGGCATATGAATTTTTGAAGATTTTAATGTATACTTTTCAGTAAAATCAAAGAAGCCATCAGATAATTCAATTTCATCAACCTCACCAATTATAATTTCATTTCCATTTCCTAATATTGCACATCCTACTTCAAAACCTTCTATATTCTCTTCTATTATTACAGTAGAGTCATGCTTTAAAGCTAATATCACTGCATCATATACTTCACTTATATCTTGAACCTTTGTTATTCCAAAAGATGACCCAGCTCTCATTGGTTTTATATATAATGGAAAGTTTAGATCTCTTATTCTATCTAATATTAATTCTTCTTCTAAATTTTCAGTTATAACTATTCCTCTAGGAACCTTTACCCCTACTTGTGCTACTACATCATGAGCTAATTGTTTGTCCATACATAATGCTGAAGATAACATATCACAACCTATAACTGGTATTCCTGCTAATTCGCATAAACCTTGTACTGTACCATCTTCCCCATTTTTACCATGTAGCACTGGATATATACCATCTACTCTAACCTTTTCAATATTATTACCTTCAAATATAATTAAACCATGATCTTCTCTACTTACTGATATAGTTACTTTTTTATTAGTTGCCTCTTCCCAAGTGTTATCTTTTATTCTGTCTATATGATCCTCAAATAAATACCATTCTCCCTCTTTAGTTATTCCAATTAAAACAACCTCATATTTATCTGTATTTATATGTTGAATTACTGAGTATGCTGATGAAAGTGATACATTATACTCCGATGAGCATCCTCCAAATAAAACTGCTATCTTCTTTTTTGATATTATTTCCTTAACTAAATTTCTATTCATACTAAAATCCTCATTCCTTTTAATCTTTTTTTATTTTTTCTATAAATATAATTTAGCACTTAAGTTTTAAGTAACTATATTATTTCCTTTTCATAATTCTTAATAAATATTACTATTTTCTTAAGTTACATCTATAAAAAGCAACTACTTTATATGTTATTTACTTAAAAGTGATAAAAAAAGATGAAAGTGTTAGATATAATATTAAACATCTACCACTTTCATCTTATATAAACTAATTTAAATTATTGGATTTTATATTATAATATACAGCACCTACCACTCCAGCATTATTTCCTAGCTCCGCAGACTCTATTTTCAAGTTCTCTCCAAACTTTTTCATTACGTTTTCTAATACATATTTTCTTAAAGGTTTTATAAATAAATCTTCTTGTTTACTTACTCCACCACCAATTATAATAATTTCTGGATTAAATATATGAACTAGACTTACTAATCCTTTTCCAATATCAATTATCCAATTACTAACTATCTCTTTAATTATTTTATTTCCTTTTTCTATTTGCTCAAATATAAACTTTCCATTTATATCTTCTTTATTAAATGAAGAAACTCCTAATAACTCATACTTCTCTTTGACATTTCTAATTAAAGCTGTTGTAGATGCATATTGTTCATAGCATCCAACATTACCACAGGTACACTTTTTACCTTCTGAATTTATAGAAAAATGTCCTAGTTCCCCAGCAATTCCTACTGAACCAAGAAGTATTTTTGAATCTACAACAATTCCTCCCCCTACACCAGTTCCTATAGTTACTCCTATTATATTTTTATAACCTCTACCTTTTCCTACCCAGCCTTCACCCAGAACCATGCAATTAGCATCATTCACAACAGTTGTGTTTAAATTATAAATATCCTCTAACTCTTTTTTTATCTCTGTGTCACACCACTTTTTAATATTGCCTCCCACACCTATTATCTTTCCTGAAGTAGTATTAACTTGACCTGTTGCTGAAACTCCAATACCTTTTATATTTTTAAGCTCTATAGCATTTTCATTTATAAATATTTCTATAGCATTTTTCACAGTATTAAATATTGGAGTATCATAATTATCAAAAGCTACATCATAACTATTACTTACAATTATTTTCCCATTTTCTGTTACTAACCCTATTTTAACAGCAGTTCCACCTATATCAATTCCCAAATACATATTTATCACCTCCTATATTCAATCCATCTAAGCTTTCTTTTTTATTTACAATACTCCTAGATATAAAACAACTTCAAAATCTTTTTTTTATCTCTTCACTAAAAACTTTATAGTCAAATGGTATATCTATAGTCTTATTTAACCAACTAGATAGATAAGCTCCATTAATTAACACTAATGATTTCATTCCATCCTCTATTGGGCAAACTATATTTTCTTCTCCTTTTATACACTTTATAAAGTTGCTTATAAGTGCAGCATGTTGAATTGAATTATCATCATCTTCAAATCTATAAACTTCTGTAGTATATGGTATTTTCCCGAAAAGTTCATTAGTATTTTTTCTATATTCTTTTTCTGATATAGATAATTTTTTATAAATTATCTTATTATCATTCTCTACAACAATTTGTCCTTTATCACCTATTAACTCGAGCCTATTACTTCCTGGAAACTCTCTTGCTGAAGCTATAAATTGCCCTGTAGCTCCATTCTCATATTCCATTAAAATTGATACATCATTTTCTACCTCTATATCTCTTTCTACTCCTATATAGCATTTTGAATATATTTTCTTTGGCATTTTACAAATCCATTGAAGTAAATCTAATTGATGAGAAGCTTGAGTCATAAGTAATCCTCCACCTTCACTTTTGTAAGTACCTCTCCAAGGACTTGATTTATAATAAGCATCTGTTCTATATAAGTTAGTAATAATCCAATTTACTCTTTTTAAATCTCCAATTGCATCTTTATCCACCATACTTTTTAGCTTTAAATAAGTAGAACATAGCCTTCTGTTATATAATACTCCAGCTTTTATATTAATTTTGTCTTTTGAAACTTCTATTAATTTCTCTACTTCCTCAGTATATACACCTATTGGCTTTTCTATTAAAGTATGAACATTACTTTTAATAGCTTTAATAGCCATCTTAGGATGCTCATAATGTGGTGTGCATATTATTACAGCATCAATTTTATTGCTAATAAGCATCTCTTCGTAATTATTAAATAATACAGTTTCTTTAAGATTATACTTCTCAACAACTCTATTCATATTATCAATATTTCTACTTGATAAAGCAGTAATCTTAACATCTTTAACATATCCATTAGAAATTATTCTAATATAGTCTTCTGCAATCAATCCTATTCCTGCAATTCCCAATCTTATCATCTTTCAAACCTCATAAACTTTAAATTTTCATTCTCAAAAAAGTTATTTAATTCATGATCATATTTAGGATATATTACATGTTTTTTTCTGCATGTTATGTTGTTAAATACAGCATATTGTGTACTTGGCGGACATACAGTATCTAATAAAGCTGTTCCCATAAAAACTTCACAATTTAACTTTCTTGCAAAATTAACAATATCTATATACCCTAATTTTTCGAATATTTCCTTTTCTCTTATATGCATAGGATCAAACCACCTAAAATAATATCTAATCCCTTCATATGCATTTAAATCTAAATCCATATCCCATACTCTTTTAAAATCGCATAAAAATGGATACTGCATAGAACATTTCTTTATATTTTGATTTAAACTACTTACAACTAATGCTATTGCAGCACCTTGTCCCTTGCCAAAAGCTATTAATCTATTTTTATCAGTACTATTAAGTTCCTCCACTATCCTTGACAAAATATATCCATCTAAATAAACCTTACAATAATACATATTTTCTACTTCATCATCAAGTCCACTACTTATATGTCCACATACTGTAGATCCTTTTAAGTTTCCTATATCTTCGCTCTTCCCACCTTGTCCTCTACAATCCATAGCTATTACTGAATATCCTATGCCAACATACCTTGTAAGATGGTGCCAACTTCTACTGGCTCCTTTGTAATCATGAAATTCTAATACTGTGGGTGCTTTTTTATCTTTATTAGCACATATATACTTAGCATATATATTAGCTCCATCTATCCCTTTAAAATTTATTTCATAGTAATTTGCTGTTTTACTATTAAATTTCTTCTTTGTTATCGTATATTTCAACTCTATATTATTACCTATCTCTTTTTGTCTTTCCCAAAATAAATCAAAATCTCTTGGACATATAGTTTTTCCTAAATACTCTTCCATTTCTTCAACTGACATATCTAAAACAGGCATTAATCTACCTCCTTCAAGAAAAAGTCTATTAACATATCATCAAATTCTCCAATTTCTTCATGGGTATAATCAGGAAAAATTATATGTTCTTTTTTAGATTTTATATTATTATAAACAGCAAATTGTGTTGATGGAGGACACACATTATCCATTAACCCAGTTCCAAATAAAACTTCACATTTTATTTTCGTTGCAAAATTATGAACATCTATATATCCTAATCTTCTAAATATTTCATCTTCTCTACTATTATCCGAATTAAACCATCTTGAATAATATCTTAATCCTTCATAGGCTATCAAATCTAAATCCATATCCCAAACTCTCTTATAATCAGATAAAAAGGGATATAGCGCTGCACACCTTTTTATTATAGGATTGAGTGCTGTACATACTAATGCTATACCTGCACCTTGGCTTGCTCCATTTGCATATATCCTTTCCTTATCTATTCCTTGAAGTTCTTGAACAATTCTACATAAAATAGATGTATTTTGAAACAGCTTTACATAGTACATACTATGAAGTTCATCATCTAATCCTGCCACAATATGTCCACTAACAGTAGTTCCTTTTGTATTAGTAAAACTGTCACCTTTCCCTCCTTGACCTGGACAATCCATTGCTATAATTGCACATCCCATTCCTACAAAGGATAACTGTTCAAACCATCCTCTACTTGCTCCTGGATATCCATGAAACTGTAAAATTAAAGGAATGTTCTCATCAGTATTAGGTCTAAGATATTTTGCATATACATTACCTCCATCAATTCCCTTAAACCACATCTCTAAAAACTTACAATTATCAAATCCATCTATTTCACTTTCTTTTATTTCATACTTTAGTTCATGAGTATTAACTTCTACCATACGGTTGTCCCAAAATTCTTCAAAATCACTTGGTAATATATTAGTCCCTTTATATTCTCTTAATTTTTCTAAAGGCATATCTACAACTGGCATCTAATACCTCCTATTCAAAATCAACTTCAAATTTCCCCCTATATCTTACTAATATCTTCTTACTCATTTTTTCATCTATCCTTGGATAATCTTTTCGATAGTGAGATCCTCTACTTTCCTTCCTCAAGTAAAGTACTCTTAAAATACCTTCTGCTAAAAGCAAATTTGCATTTAATCTATATGTTTTATAAAGAGTTTTTATATCTATATTATTTGATATAAATTTCCTACTTTTAATATCTTCTAATAAATTAATAGCCTCTACTATACCTTCTTCGCTTTTTTCAATCATAGCATACTTAAACATTAAATTTTGTAAGTCTATTAATAGCTCCTCAGCATTTTCTACTTGATTTATTGATAATTCAATTTCGTCTCCATCTAAGCAATTAAACCTTTGTGCATACTTACTAGCACTTTCTCCAGCAATCTTTCCAAATACTAATCCATTAGCTGTTGATAATCCACCTATTCTATCAGCACCATGCATTCCTCCAGTAACTTCACCGGCAGCAAAAACTCCACTAATATCTGTCTCAGCACATTTATTTATCTTAATTCCTCCATTAGCTGCATGAAAAAATATTCCAATATTTATTTCATCGTCTACAGTCAAATGTTTCTTCTCCTTTAACCATTCAAAATATACTCTAATAAATTCAGGTTGATTTTTCTTTATAGAATCTTTATATACAACTCTTACACCAGTAGGCTCTTTTATACCTTCTTTAAAAATTGCATAATCGATATCCTTAGAAACTAATCTAGATGTAAAAGGTCCATGTGTTGACCTAATTTTTAACTTTTCCTCATAATTATCTATATCTTCTAATATATTTTTGCCATCATAGTCAAGGATTTCAACATACTTAAAGGTCTTTTCATTAAATATAGTTTTAGGACATGGATTTATATACCCTGGCATCATCTGCATAAATTCAATATTTACTAACTGACAACCTATCTTCAGTGCTAAACTTTGTCCTAATCCATTAACATCATCAGTATTCAATCTTTGTTTAAATAATCCTCCAATTCCTCCCGAAGCAATTACTATAGCTTTACAACGAATATATTCAATTTCTTTTCCTTCCTTAATTAATATTACACCTTCAATTGAAGATTTATCTTTTACAATTTCTATAACCTCTGAAAACTCATACCTTGTGATCTTAAGCTCATCTATTTTTTTGCTAAACACTTCCTTAGCACTATCAAAAAGAATCCCATTCCAGTTTCTTTCTTTATGATCAAAGCAAGGAATAAATTCTTTTTCTTTACTATTATTAGGTTGTTTTAACTTAATACCCATCTCTTTTATTTTTTCTAAAGTTGGATTTATCTTTGAAACAAAAGTTTTAACTAATTCATAATCTATAACTTCACAACCTACAGTTTTAATAGTATTAATCAAATCATCTTCATCACTTTTATCTACCGGCCCTATAAGTCCTAATCCCCAAGTGCCAGGATAAAAACTTGAACCTGAAAACATCTTAGAACTACTTGCTATTATTACATTTGCACCTTTTTCAGCTGCAGAAATTGCAGCCATAATTCCTGCAATTCCTGCTCCAATTACAAATACATCACATTGTCTTTTTGCTTTCACTGTAATTTTAGAGTTCATCTAAAAATTCAACTCCCGTAATTTTATACGTTTCCTTAATCCTTTTATATCCTTCTTTAAATTCTTTTTCCTCTTCCTCTGTTAAATTTTCAAAAGGTCTTCGACAATAGCCAGCATTTATTCCTCTCCACCTCAAGACAGCTTTCATACCAGCATAAAAAGAAGGTACTTTTAAAGAATATAATATAATTTCAACTGCTTGACGTTGTAATCTTTGAGCTTTTTCAATATCCTTTTCACTAATAGCATTATATATATTTATAAATAATTCAGGCATTATATTATAAAATGATCCTATTATCCCATCTGCTCCAGCTAATAATCCTGACATGGCCATTTCATCACATCCAGAATAAACTAAAAAGTCTTTTCCTATCTCATCCTTAATCTGAGTAATTTCATAATGTGACATTCCAGTGTATTTAATTCCTTTTACATTATCTATAGATGCTAAACGTTTTATCACATTCATACCTAAAAGTCCTGCTAATGGGACATTGTAAACTATCATAGGTAAGTTACATGAATTTGCTATATCCTCATAATATTTCACTATTTGATTCTCATTAAATTTCCAGTAAAATGGTGGAACACTTGATATCCCATCTGCTCCAACAGCTTCTGCATGTTTAGCTAAATCTATTGATATCTTAGTACCAATAGCTCCAACATGGACTACTATAGGAACTCTTCCTGAAGCTTCATCTATAACTATCTCAACTACTCTTTTTCTCTCCTCACTGTCCATAATAAAACCTTCACCAGTTGAGCCTGTCAAATATAATCCATCAACACCTTTTTCTATTAAATACGATATAAGCTGTCTCATTCCAACTTCATCAATATTTTCATTCTTATCAAATACTGTTAAAACTGCTGGTATTACACCTTTAAAATCCTTAATATCAAAATTCCCCATACTAAATATTCTCCCTTAATTTATTTTCTGATAAGTGACAAGCCACATAATGTTCTTCACTATTAATAATATATTTTTTTAATTGTGGTCTATCTTTTTTACAAATATCCATACACTTTTTACATCTAGGATGAAAATTGCATCCTGATGGAGGATTCACAGGGCTAGGTACATCCCCCTCTAATACTATTCTCTTTCTTTTTCTATCTAAATCAGCTATAGGAATAGCTGATAATAATGCTTCAGTATAAGGGTGCAAATTATGTGAAAAAATTTGTGATGTCTCTGCAAGTTCTACTATTCTACCTAAATACATTACTGCGATACGATCACTTATATATTCAACTACACTTAAATCGTGAGTTATAAAAATATAGGTTAGGTTTCTTTCTTCTTTAAGTTTTTTTAATAAATTTAGAACTTGAGCTTGGATTGATACATCTAGAGCAGATACTGATTCATCACATATAATAAGCTCCGGATTAATACATAATGCTCTAGCAATTCCTATTCTTTGCCTTTGCCCTCCAGAAAATTCATGAGGATATCTATCCATATACTCTCTACGCATATTAACAGCTTCTAGAATATCTCCTATTATTTTACGTCTTTGATTTTTATCTTTAATTCCAAACTTCTTTAACGGATCAGTTAGTGATTGGTATATTGTGAAGGCAGGGTTTAATGAAGAATGTGGATCCTGGAATACTATCTGCATATTTTTTCGTGCTATGTCCATTTCTTTATTAGTTAACTTTCTTAAATCTTTCTTGCCAAACTCATCTTTAAAATCATATATAATTTCTCCAGCAGTTGGCTTAACTAATTGAAGTATTGATTTACCAAGAGTAGTCTTTCCACAGCCTGATTCCCCAACTAATCCAAGGGTTTCACCTCTATAAATAGTCAAATCTACATCATTAACCGCTTGTACAAACTTAGTTGGTTTTTTTAGTAATCCTCCTTTGATAGGAAAATATGTTTGAACACCTTTTAACTCTAACAAAACTTCTTTATTTTCCACTTACCCCCACCTCCTCTGTTATTTTATTCTTGTTTAAAACTTCTTTATACTTAAAGCAGCGAACCATATGAGTGTTACAAATCTCTACTTCCCCAGGCATACTACTGCACTTTTTGCAAGCATAATCACATCTAGGCTCAAATTGACATCCTTTGGGTCTATCATAAGGGTCTGGAGTAGAACCTTTAATAGGATTCAAATCCTGATTTTTACCTTTGCCCAAAACAGGAATTGACTTTAATAATGCTTCAGTATAAGGATGCGCTGGACTTCTTAAAACTTCATCAACAGTACCACTCTCAATAATATTACCCATATACATTACCGCAACTTCATCTGCTAGCTCACTTACTACTCCCATATCATGAGTTATTAAAAGTATAGCTGTATCGTTTTCTTTTTTAAGCTTTTCCATCAATTCAAAGATCTGTGCTTGGATAGTGACATCAAGCGCAGTGGTAGGTTCATCAGCTATTAATACCTTTGGATTACAACTCATTGCCATTGCTATCATAGCTCTTTGACGCATCCCACCTGAAAATTGATGCGGATACTCATTTATTCTTTGTTCTGGAAAAGGTATTCCCATATCTTTTAATAGCTCTAAAGTCCTTACGTTGGCCTCCTTCTTTGAAACTTTTTCGTGGCAAAGTATGTTTTCTGATATTTGATATCCAATAGTATATACTGGGTTTAAAGCAGTCATCGGATCTTGAAATATCATAGCTATGTCCTTACCTCTTAAGCTCCTCATCTGTTTTCCATTTCTTTCTAATCTATCTATTCTTATATCCCCTTTATCTCCATGATAAATTATTTCACCATCTTCAATCCTTGATAGCTTAGGTAATAACTGCATTATAGATGAAGCTGTAACACTTTTTCCACAACCTGATTCTCCAACTACACAAAGTGTTTTTCCCTTTTTCACTTGGAAAGAAACTCCATTAATTGCTTTGTTACATCTTTGATTTGTATAAAAATATGTTTTTAAATCTTTAACTGTAATAATCGCTCTATCTTCCATTTCCTTTCCTCCTTATCCTTGTTGTGTTGGATCTGTTGTATCCCTAAGCCCATCTCCGACAAAGTTAATACTCATAACAAATAATGAAATAATAATACCTACTGGCAACCATAACCACCAATTATTTTGTAATGTAAACATATCTTGAGATGCATTTAGTATATTTCCCCATGTTGCTATTTCAAGTGGTACCCCTAATCCTAAAAAACTTAAAGATGCTTCTTCTAAGATAAACATTGCAGTGCTTAAAGTTATATTTACTACAATTGGTCCTATAGCATTCGGAAGCATATGCTTATAGCATATTAAGAAATCATTTAAACCGAAGGATTTTAAAGATTGAACATATTCTTCCTCTCTAATAGATAATATTTTCGCTCTAGCCATACGATAGACACTTCCCCAACCAGTTAAAATAAATATTATTATTAAGTTAGTTAAACTTTGCCCTAAGATTGTTACTAATAATAAAACTAATATTAATTGTGGGAAAGACATGAATACTTCTGATAAACGTAAAACTACCTTATCAAATATCCCACCTTTATATCCTCCATAACATCCAAGCAATACTCCTATTAACGCACATCCTAATGCGCTTCCTAATCCTATAATTATTGATATTCTTCCTCCATATAAAACTCTTGCAAAAACATCCCTTCCCACTTTATCTGTTCCAAACCAATGCTCTGCAGATGGTGGCTGTAAAACAGATTTCATATCTACAGCTAATGGATCATACTTAGTTAATATAGGTGCAAATATTGAAGCTAACAATATTGCTGTGAATATAACAACCCCTATAACAGCTAATTTATTATTCATTAACTTTCTTAATGAACGGTTAACCTTTTTTTGCCCTAATAATCCAGCTTCCTCTTTTTCTCTTATCCTATCAAACTTACGATCTAATCTACTTCTTTTGACTTTTAATTCTGCCATAGTTATCCTCCTAATCTAACTTTACACGTGGATCAAGTAAAGCTGTTGCTATATCTACTAAAAAGCTTGCTACTAAAACTGCAGTTACAGTAAGTAAAGCAATCATCATAACTAAAGGATAATTTTGCCCACGGACAGCTGTTGCAAATGCGCTTCCTATACCCGGCCATCTAAATATAGTTTCTATTACTACAGCTCCACCAATTAGTGTTGGCAATCTAAATCCTACAAGAACTATAACAGGAGTAAGCGCTACTCTAAAGCCATGAACAAGATTTACTCTCCACTCCGGTAATCCTTTACTTCTGGCAGTTCGTATGTATTCCTTATTCATTGTGTCAAGCATACTAGAACGTGCATATCTCATAACTCCTGCTGTTAAGGCTATACCTAATACAAGAGCCGGTAAAATTAAATACTCATAACGATCTACAAATGCAGTTTTACCAGGCATCATACGTCCTCCAACTGGTAACCATCCTAAATTTAATGAAAATATTAATATACATACCATCCCGAAGAAAAATTGTGGTATTGAGACTCCAATCATCCCTGCTACGGTTAATAAATTTTCTGAAAATGTTCCTCTTCTTATAGCACTAAATAATCCTAAAACACTTCCTAAAATAGTAGAAATGCATAATGCAGCTACAGATAGTTCAAGTGTTGCTGGTAATAAATCTTTAATTATCTTTATTATAGGAACCCCACTTGAAACGCTATATCCAAAATTACCTCTTAATATTTCCCCAAGCCACCTAAAATATCTTAATAAAAATGGATCATTTAACCCATATGATGCACGAATTTCTTCTAACTTAGCTGGATCTACGTTAGCTGACATTTCTGGACTAATCATGTGAGATACAGCATCTCCTGGAGTTAATTCAAGTCCTAAATAAATTATAAAAGTTATAAATATAAGCATTGGAATAAGACCTAATAATTTTTTTAATGTGTACTTTAGCATAAAATCCTCCTATATTTATACACTAGGGGGCTAGTTTTCCTCTAAGTCCCCTAATGATTATTTTATATTATTTAAGCTTCCAATTTTGAATATTCCAATCGTAATTAAATTGAGGATTACCTTGTTTTTCTATTCCAGTTTCAAGTCTTTCACTTTCAATAACAAATATTGGTTGATAGTATAAAGCCATTGTAAATAGGTTTTCATTTTCATATTTTTGTAATTCGTAGAATGCTTCTTTTTGAGCTTCTGGATCAACTGAAGCATTAGTTGCATCTATTAGCTCATTTAATTTATCATCAGATGGAGTATGAGAGTTCGCTGGTGATCCAGTTCTATATCTATCATAGTATTCATGCATTGAAAGTGCTGCATTTGCTGCATAAGCCATATCCCAATCTACTGCGCTTGGTCCATTAACTTGATCTTCAGGTGCTTTCCAAAGAATTGTTGCTAAGTCACCTTCAACTAATCTAAACTTCATCTTCATTCCAACATCTTTTAAATATGATTGAATTGCAGTCATAAAGTCTACAGTTAATTGATCTGTGTAATAATAAACAACATCTAACTCATAATTTGGATCCCATCCAGCCTCTGATAATAATTCCTTTGCTTTTTCTGGATTATAATCATAATTTTCTAGTCCATCTACTTTATCAGAACCATTAGGAGTTAAGCTATTTGCAGGTATTATAGAACCATCAAATAAGTTTTCACCAATTGTTTTCATATCTATTGCATATCTTATAGCTTGTCTAACTCTTGCATCAGCAAGTGGTGATTTACTTCCATCAGCTTTATCAAATTTATTTAAATAGAATAATCTTGTATATCTTACATCAACTTGGGATAGCTTTATCCCAGGAGTATCTTTTAAAGCTTTAACATCAGCAACACTCTTAGTATAAGCGTAATCAACTAACCCAGATCTTGCGTTATTTACAAGGTTAGCATCACTATCTCCAGGGCTTGGTGTTAGATGAATATCAAAACTTGCAACACCATCATAATATTTATCAAAAGGTTCTAAAGTTGTATAATCATTCATCTTAACTTCTTTAACTTTAAATGGCCCGGAGCCAACTGGATTTTGGAAGTACTCTGCTTGTTGGAATTTTAATGGATCTACCCCCTCGAAGTATTTAGACGGTAATGGCGCAAATTGTGTAAATGTTAATAATGCATCAGGAGCAACTTTATCAAATTTTATAGTAATTTTGTTTCCCTCAATAGTTATACCTTCTAATCCTTCAGATTTTCCACCTAGATAATCTTCACTACCTACAATAGCTTTAAATGTATTTAAGAAAACTGGATTTACAACAGCTGTATGCATTGAATACTCAATACTCCACTTTATATCTTCTGGAGTTATCTTTTCACCATCATGCCAATAAATATCATCTCTCAATTCAAATACTAATTCAGTACCATCTTCACTTAGATTATACTCTTTTGCCAATTCTCCTTTAGAAGGGGCTAAGTCTGAATCTGATTCAATCAAGTGATCATATAATACTTTTGAATACGTATATGAACCCGGATTTAACCAAGGTGTTTCAAAGAACTCAACTGGTCCTCCATTAGAATATAATGTTTGCCTAGTTTCTTCGGTTTGTTGTTCAGTAGTATTTTCGCCTCCTTCATTTGTACTCTCTTCCTTACTGTTACTTCCGCATGACACTAAGGAAAATGCCATAAGCCCTGCAATAATACAACTTATTGTCTTTTTCATGTTTCTCCCTCCATACCCTTTCTTAACTTTTTAGATTTATTTAATATTAAAAAATATTACAAATTACTTTTAATATTCTCGCGAACATATTCTCGCGAACATTTTACTTTATAAAAAATACTATTAATAAATATATATTCACCTCTAAAAAAACGTATACAGCTTTCTTATAAATTTTCTTTTACTATTATTTTATACTCTAGGTCATTTTTTATTTTTTCTGGATTAATGCCTTTATACAAGCACTCAAACATCATGTTTATCGCTGTAACCCCCATCTTATAATAGTCTGGAGTTACTGCTGCTAGAACTTTATCCTCTAATATAAACTTTTTTATTTTATCAGAGAGTCCGATCATTACAATCTTCAATTCGTATCTCTCTTCTTTTAAAATATAATCAATTATATTTTCTAAAAACCTACTAGCATATATTGCATCAATATCTTTAGTCATATAATCACTGATAACTTTAGGAAGATTATTTTCTAAATCACTAACAAAATAAGGTCCTACAATTCCACACTTTTTTTCTTCTAATAATTTCTGATATAATCCATTAAAACTATCCTTTGCCGAAATCATGTCATCTTCAGTTTCAATTAATAGAATTTTATCATCCTTACTTAATGAATTTAGTAACATATTGCCCAATATTCTTCCTAACTTATTGTAATCAGAATAAATACTTAACGTAGTTCTGTCTAAAGGTAAATCTAATGCTATGAAACTTATATTAGGATTGTCACGCTTTATCTTCTTAACTCTATCTTTTAAAAGTGGTGTTATTATTATTCCATTGACCTGTTTTGTTCTAATTATTTTTTGTAACTTTTCAATTTGTTCTTCTGGATAATCGATATTAGTTTCTACTATAAATAAGTTAAACTTATACATACTAAGCTCTTTATGTGCTGATTTTAAGCCTTTTTTTATAGTATTTGTATAGTAGGTATTTCTTCCTTTGATAATGAAAGCATAAATATTTTTTTCATTTTTAAGTGCTAAGCTTGTACTAATTGGATTTTTTACATATCCAAGCTCTTCACATAGCTCTAGTATTCTTTTCTTAGTCTCCGGTTTAATATTATCTTTTCCATTTAATGCTCTTGCTACTGTAGTTCTTGATATATTTAAAATTCTTGCTATATCATCTTGTTTAACCATTGCTATATCATTCCTTTAATCTAGTATATATTTATTTTAATTGGTAAACATTTACATTTCAAGTGTTTACCTTTTATATCTTCTCATCAAATTAATACAATTTATTTTTGTTTTAGATATTAATTTGTAATCTTTAACAAAATGTTGTAAGAAGATTTTAGCTATATAAAATACATTTAAGAGATTTAAAATATTTCTAGTTTATATTTAAATAAAAAATACATCTACCTTAGTAGATGTATCCTTTTTGTTAAATTCTTAGAATTATAGATATAATTAAAATGGCATTTCTTATTCAGCTATTCCTATAAACATTCCTACAATATAGGGTACTAATCAAATTAGCCAAACTGTTATGCTAAATTTATATAAAGCTTCTTTCTTCTTTTCATAATTTTTGCATAATACATACATTGCTCATGAAACATGAAAAATCATAAGTACTATTACTAAGAAACCTATTATCCCATGTATAGCTTGCTTGTATCAGAGTTTGATTATCTTATAGACTAAAAACAAAACTAAATGCCCCATTCTTACTTATAATTCTAATTCTCCTATTGCACCTTAATTTTCTTTGTATTTGAAAAACTTATAAAGAATAACACTCCTGACAAAAATAACGCAAATCCAAGACCAATATAAAAATTAGCAACTCCTACAGGATTAAAGATTCTACTTGCCCTAACTAAAATGCCCAAAGTAATCATAAATCCCATTATAAAATAACTTTTTAAATCAAAAAATTGAAAGAAATACTGCTTATCCAAACCTGAAGTTGTAATTCTTATAAAATGCTTTTTATACATTTTTAAAAATATAAATTTGAAAAATATATAAAACACTACTGATCCTACTAATATTGAAATAAACTTATTTCCTCTATAATTAATAATATCTTCTAATCCTATAGTAAAAACCCTAAATCCCGCAAATGACCATACTAATCCTGCTATAAGTAATAAAGTCTTTTTTGTTACTTTAAAAATTTCTTTTGCTTTATCCATTTTCTTTCTCCTTATTATCTCTTAATTTTAGTTCCTATGCGAACTATTCTATTCTCTTTTTTATTCTATGTCAAATTGTATATATTGGTATTAAATCTCAAAAAAATATACCTTTCTATGTCTATAAACATAAAAAGGTATATTTTTCAAAGCTTTTATTAGCTATCTATTGCATTCTTATAGCCAATATAAGTAGCATAAAAATATCCGCCATAAACTACTAAAAATATTAATGCAGTTATTAAGCTTGATAATAATATATCATAATTTCCAAAAGTCTTTAGATAGTCTTCTATTATTTTAATTCCAACTATAGAATGTACTATAGCAAGTGATAATGGCATCATAAAGAATGTAAGAACTTCTATCAATATACTCTTATTAATTTGAGCCTTATATGCTCCAATTTTCTTTAATGCTTCATACCTATCTATAGATTCATTACATTGTGATAATTGTTGAAGTGCTAAAACTGCAGCACTTGAAAGTAAAAATACTATTCCTATATAAATTGCAACAAAAAGTATTATAGTTGACATACCTGTATTGGCATCATAAGCTATTTCTCTCGTAATTCCTGATAATTTAATTTGATTTTCTGAAGAATAAGAGTTTATATTAATATATTTATCTAATACTGTATTAACCTCTTCTCTCTTCTTCTCTTTATTTGCTCCTACATAATTAATATTAATACTCTCTCCATATGGAGTTAATTTTTCACAGAAAGAGTCAGGCATAATTAATGTTAAGATATTATTACTACTTGGAGAGGTTGCCAATGAGTCTTTAAAAATCTTCTTTTCCTTAATTTTATATGTTTTATTATCTATAACGACCTCTTCATTCTCGTTAAAGAATCGTTCTATAGTAGGAATAATATTTTCAAAGTTTGAAGATATATAAATTTCATCATCATTTAATTCTAATTTCTCTTTTCCAAGAAGTTTCCTATTCTTATTAAAATCAGAAACAGATAAAACTTGTGCTTTTTCAAATGCTGTATTAAAATTTATAAGCTCTGAAGCTGAATCTGTATAT
>NZ_JACOOO010000018.1:0-24807 GCF_014287825.1 Clostridium hominis | reverse complement strand
GTATATTTTCCTAATATACTTTTAATGCTAAAGTCTATTACATAAGAATTCATAGTAATATATTCAGTATTTTCATCTAAAATAACACCATATTTCTCCAATGCTTCTTCTATAGGTATATTGTTATCTTCTGTATCTTTATCTAAAGTAAATGATAAATCAAATGGTGTATATTCTTTCAAGCCTGACTCAAAGGATTTCTTAATACTAAATCCCGATGTTAGAATCCCTATCGTTATAAATAGCATTAAACAAATAACTGTCATTGAGATAAAATTAGTATTAAACTTATTTGTGATTTGTCTTATTGTGAAGGTATTAAGACTATTAAAATATGCATTTTCATTTTTTCTTAATAAACTTAATAATACTGATGAAAGACCAAAGAAGAACCCTAAAGTTCCTATTATACCTAAAAAAACTGATGTCATAAATCTTGGGTCAGTAAAATCTAAGTTAGTAACTGTTGCAAAATAATAAGCTATTATTAGTATAGCTATTGACACTATAAGAACTAAAAACGACACTACTTTATTTCTCACTCTAATCTTTTCACTTTTTTTAGATGAGTTTATTAAATCTATAAGTTTATATTTTGAAATAACGATAAGGTTAAATATTATAACAACAATATAAATTAAGCCAAAATAAGTCATTGATTTTATAATTGCTTCACCTGAAACTACAAATTTGAATTGTGATATCTCAACTAAAAACATTTTTACAGTTAATAGGGATAATCCTTGTGATAAGGCTAAACCTAGTAGTAATCCAGCAATAAGTGATATAATCCCAACTATTAATGTTTCTACAAGTAATATAAATGATATTTTCCTTTTGCTCATGCCAAGCATCATATATATTCCAAACTCTTTTTTTCTTCTTTTAATCAAAAAGTTAGTGGCATAAATAATAAGCCCTGCTAAAATAAATGATACAAATATCGATACACCTGACATTAATTGTTTCATAACTTCTACATAAGATGTTTGAACTGAATTCATTTTAGCTATTGCCATTTGTGAGTCCAAAGAATTAAAGCAATAAAATATGCATACTGCAAAAGTTAGTGTTAAAAAATATATTGCATAATCTTTAAAGCTCTTTTTAATATTTTTTACAGCTATTTTAAAATACATCTGAAGCGTCACCTCCAAGTAAAGTAACTACTTCAATTATCTTATTAAAGAACTCTTTTCTAGTATCATTTCCTCTAATAAGCTCATTAAATATCTTCCCATCCTTAATAAAAAGTATCCTATGAGCATAACTTGCTGTGAAAGCATCGTGAGTAACCATGAGTATTGTTGCATTCAATTCTTTATTTAATCTTTCAATTGAATTTAGTAGCATCCTTGCTGATTTAGAGTCAAGAGCTCCTGTTGGTTCATCTGCTAGTACTAGGGATGGGTTAGTCACTATAGCTCTAGCTGCAGCAACTCTTTGTTTTTGTCCTCCAGACATTTCATAAGGATACTTATTTAATACATCTGTTATTCCTAGGCTTTCCCCTGCTTTCTCAATTAATGGACGAATTTCTTTCCCTTTCATCCCTCCGATAGTTAAAGCAAGTGATATATTTTCATAAGCTGTTAACGTATCCAAGAGATTAAAATCTTGAAAAATGAATCCTAGCTTGTTCATTCTAAACTTATCTAACTTTTTCCCTCTTAATCTTGTAATATCAGCCCCATCAATTTCAATTCTTCCAGTAGTTACTTTATCAATAGTTGATATACAATTAAGTAATGTTGTTTTACCACTTCCTGACGGACCCATTATTCCAATGAATTCACCTTTATCTATTGTAAAACTAATATTATCTAAAGCCTTTGTTACATTGTCTTTATTCCCATAATACTTTTCTACATTCTTCACATTTAAAATACTTTTCATAATCTAAACCTCCTCCATTAAGTGAAACTCTTAATCTCTAATTTAATAAATAGCCCTTAACTTCAAGTACCCTACGACTACGAGAATGAGCTTCCTTAATGAAAGTATATAATTATCTTTAACTTCAATCTATCGAAAAGTCTTTCAACTTTCTTTCAAAATCGTAAGATTTCCCAGAGGAAATATAATATTTACCTTTGTACCATTTTCATATTCTGAAGTTAATGTAATATTAAGTCCTAGCTTTAAGCAAAGCTTTTTACATAAATATAAGCCTATGCCAGTAGACTTCCCAAATCTTCTGCCATTGTACCCTGTAAAGCCTTTATCAAAAACTTTAGCTATATCCTTGTTAATTATTCCAATACCATTATCTTCAATAGTTAATATAACCTTATCATCAAATCTTTTAGTATAAGCTTTTATTTTAGGATTTATATCTTTTTTATATTTAATTGAATTTACTATTACCTGATTTATAATAAACTCTACCCATTTTTCATCACTTATTACAGTACATTCTGACTCTGATATATCTATTTGGAACTTTCCAGTTATTAAATCATATCTATTATTACGTATAACCTTTTTAACTGTTTCATTAATATCAAATTCCTTTACTATGTAATCTTTACTTACATCTGTACTTCTTGAATAATATAAAACTTGCTCTACATACTCTTCAATCTTTTTACTTTGATTTTGTATTATAGTTTTTGTCTTTCCTTCACTATTTTCTGCAACTAACTTAGTTAGTGCAATTGGTGTTTTTATTTCATGAACCCATGCTTCAATATATTCTCTATATTCACTTTGCATTATCTTATATTCATTTACATGCTCATGCATAGCTCTATTACTTTCTTCTAAAACATCATACAATATTTGTCCTTCATAACTTCTAGGCTTTTTAATAACTTCTGGTAATAAATACTTTTTATCTAGTTTATTACTTATTTGGATTAATTCATTATAAAACTTTCTCTTACTTATAAAATCTATAATAATAAATATAAATATAGGTACAAACCAAATTAGCGCTAATACAATAACAACCTGAATAGTTAGATTAGATATTGTCATAATTATTGCACAGAAAGTAAAAATAATTATATTTAAAATTAAAAAAGGTAATTTGTCTATTAAATACTTTCCTAATCTCATACCAATATATATCCAATTCCTCTCTTGGTTTCTATTCCATCTTCAAAACCTAATGACACTAATTTTTTTCTTAATCTAGCTATATTTACTGATAAGGTATTCTCATCCACAAATAAATCTGAACTCCATAAGTAGTCCATTAATTCATCACGAGTTACTATAATCCCTTTATTTTTCATAAGACAACTTAATACTTTAAGTTCATTTTTAGTTAAATCACTAGTATTTTCATTAAATGTTAATACTCCTGATGTTATATTTAATTTAAGCCCCTTATGTTCTAACACCTCTTGAAGCTTTCCACCTGAAGCTCTCCTTAATACAGAAGATATTCTAGCTAGTAATACCTGTGTATTGTAAGGCTTTGTTACAAAATCATCTGCTCCTAGGTTCATACTCATAATCTCATCCATATCACTGTTTCTACTAGTAACTACTATAATAGGTGTATTTTTTACTTTTCTAATTTCTCTGCAAATAAAATATCCATCATAATAAGGTAAATTTATATCAAGCAAAATTAAATCTGCATCTTCCTTCAATATAATTTCAATTATATTATCAAACCTATCTGGACCATAAGCTTTATATCCATACCTTGAAAGAAATTCTATCAATTCATTTCTAAACTCTTTATTATCCTCTATTATCATAATTTTTTCCATAATTCTCACCTCATCCATATTATATTTAATTTACTATCATAAGTCTATTTTTATATACCAGACTATTTCCCCAAACTTTTCCCATTAAACACCATATTTATAGTCATAAAATAATTTACTAATTTAAATAGTCATGATAAAATATCAGAGTCGGTATTCTTTTAAGAAACTGAACTAAGCAAAATATTATTTTTTTGCCGAATTATATCCATTATGGAATAAGAACGGAGGATTCAAAATGTTAAAAGCAAGTGGGATGGGAAGATTTCAAACAAAGATCAGAAAGTTAGTTATAATAGCTATGCTTTCTTCAATTTCAATTTTTCTAGGAGTGTCTGGTCTAGGATTTATAAGATTACCAGCATTCAGTCTAACTATTATGCACTTACCTGTAATTATAGGTGCAATCTTAGAAGGTCCAATTGTAGGTGCTTCTGTAGGACTTATTTTTGGTCTATTTTCAATGTATCAAGCACTTACAGCACCAACTGTCACATCATTTTTATTTTTAAATCCATTAATAGCTTTAGTACCGAGAGTTTTAATTGGAATAGTTGCATACTACGTTTATAAATTCTTAGTAAAAACTTTAAAAAAGCCTAAAATTTCTATAGGTATATCTGCTATTTTAGCTACCTTCACAAATACTGTAGGCGTGCTAGGATTAACTTACATTTTATATTTAGATCAATATGCAAAAGCTATTAATATTTCGCCTAATGTTGTTGGTGCAACTTTATTTGGAGTAGCTACAACAAACGGTGTATTAGAGGCTATTGCTTCAGCATTAATTTCTGTGCCAGTTATTATAGGTGTTTTAAAAGTCAAAAGACAATAACTATAAATATAAAAAGGATGTTGATAATGGGTTAATAACCATTTACCAACATCCTTTTGCATTATTTCTCGTAAAAAGATCCCATATATGTTATATACTCATCAGCTGTATGATTAGCTTTCCAGTCTTGTACATTTTTCTTATTATGCTCACCTGCTATAACTGAAAAAGTTTTTCCTAAGTTTTCAAAAGCTTCATTAACACATTCCTCCGGAGTTAATGCAGACTTCATTACTGCTTCTCCAGCAGGACCACCTGGCAGATTTTTTAACAGACTTGGTGTAATAGTAGTTCCTAATGTAATTACTTCAACATCAACATTTGTTTTAGCCGCTTCACAAGCAACTGCCTCTGTTAACTTTAATATATATGATTTTCCTGCACCATACTGTGCATTATAAGGTGAACTACTTATTCCGGTAAGAGAAGCTACATTTATAACTGCCCCTCTATCTTGTTTGGAAAATATACCCATATAATGATAAAAACATTTTAAAAATGTAATAACATTTACATTTATCATTTGCTCATGTTTTTCCCAAGGAGTGTCTTGTAACTTACCAAAGGTATGGAAACAAGCAACATAAGACATGAATCCCATATCTAATTCCCTTGTTTGTTCAAATATTTTATCTACAGATCTTGAATCCGCAAAATCTGCTTTTATTACTAAATGTTCAACTCCATACTTATCACTTATTTCTTTACCTAACTCCTTTAACATCTCCTCTCTTCTGCCTACCATCACTACATTCATCCCACCTGAAGCAATTTTTTCACAAAATGCTTTTCCTACTCCTTCAGTAGCACCTAATATAATTCCCCATTGACCATATTTCTCTCTTAAATTCATATTACTTGCCTCCCTTAAACATTTTTATAGTTTTTTTAATACAACTTAATTTTAAGTATAAAACTTTGTTATATTATTGTCAATTTAACTTATTTATTAAATCCTTTAAAGGAAAGTTTTATATTTTAATAACGACTAATATCTTTTCCAACTTCTATTAGCTTATATTTTATAAATAATAATCTTAATCTCAATTTAATTACATCTATTTATATATGTTTTTAACATAATAAAAAACACCTTATAGCTTTGCTATAAGGTGTTTATATTAATTATTTATTAGAATCCGAATGGTATTCCGAATGCGAAGAATCCTAATAATAAAATTGTCCATCCTACTAAGAAGCTTACTGAGTAAGGCATCATTAATCTGATCATATCACCAATTGTGTATTCTGGCTTATACTTTCTCATAAATACTAAGATAATTCCTGCATAAGACATTAATGGAGTTATTATATTAGTTGATGAGTCAGCAACTCTATAAGCAGCAGCAACTACTTCTGGTGTCATATTTGAATTTACTTGATATAACATTGGTAAGAATATTGGTCCAAGTAACATCCATTTTGAAGTTAATCCACCAACAAATAAGTTGATTATAGCTGTAATTACTATAAAACCAATTATTAATAATATTGGCGCATCTTGTAAGTTCATTGACTTAAGTAGGTTACCACCTAAGTATGTTATATAAGTTCCAAGTCCACTCTTAGATAATAAAGCTAGGAAGTTATATGAGAAGAATGTTAATACAAGTACTGATCCCATAGATCCCATTTGCTTAGACATACCTCTAACTACATCGTTAGCATTCTTAAACTTACCAACTTTTGCACCATAGAATACACCTGGTAAGAAGAATAAGAATGTTATAATTAATATTATGTTATCCATAAATGGAGTTACTTTTGCACCATCTGCATTTATAAATGTCTTTAAAGGCCCAAAGTATAATCCAACTACACAAACAACAGCTATTAAGAAACCTAAACCTGCAAACTTAAGAGCTTTATTCTCTTCTTTTTTAACTGTAAAATCATCTAAATTCATATCTGCTGGAATTATATAGCTTTCTTTTTCAAGTCTTGGCTTAATTATTTTAATAGTAACGAAAGCACCAATAATAGCAAGTAAGAAAGTAGAAGCAACTACAAAGTAATAGTGCATTGTTGCTGGGTTTAAAGCTTGTCCAGCAGCGTTAACGAAAGGAACTCCTTGTCCTTCAGCAAATATTTTAGCATTGTTACCAATGATTATATCAATCGGTGTAGCTGGTATTAAGTTAGCACTGAATCCAGCTGAAACCCCTGCGAATGCAGCAGCCATACCTATAAGTGGGTTTTTCTTTAATCCTGCATATAAAAGACCTGCAAGTGGTATTAATATTACGTAACCTGCATCTGTAGCTATACTACTCATGATTCCTAAGAAAACTAAAACTATAGGAAGCATTTTATCTGAAACTTTTAATCCAACCTTTTTAATTAAAGTAGATAAAAGACCTGATTCTTCAGCTAGTCCTACTCCAAGCATAACTACTAGGATAGTACCTAATACTCCTCCACCATATGCTAACCAGTTGTTAAGTAAAGCATTTGAGAATATCCATTGAACATTTTCAGGCTCTAGCATATTTAAAATTGTGTTAGTAGTGTAACTACCATCACCAGCCATAGTTTCGAATGTTTTTCCCCCTAAGAAGAAAGATGCAGCTAAAACAACAACATAAAATATTGCAAATATAATTACTGGATCCGGTATCTTCTTACCAATTTTTTCAATTAGAGAAACTTTTTTCGGTTCTTCTGTCTTTAGTATTTCTTCTTTTCTCTGTTCCATTTTTTATCCCCCTTGTTATTATTTATAAATTATTGCGAATTTATTATTATATTACTATAATATTAACAATTTATCAACACTTTTATTAATATTTCTGCAAATTTATTTATATTTTTCGCAATATAGTAATAAAATTTATGTTGTAAACCATAAAATTTAATTGATTTATCAAAATAGATATTCTACTTTATTATTTTTTTACTTAATAATCTCTTTTTATATACAAAATTTAAGTTTTATTAATACTTTTTGATAAAAGAATAAAAGTACCCATTATAATAATAGGTACTTATTAATTATATTTATAATTCATTATTAATTTGTCAATGTAATTATTAGATTATCAATAGAAAATACATTATTGGTTTCAAAAACTTCCGCTAAAGTTTCTATATTTTCTTCTAAGTGCTCTACATCTTTAGAATAAGTATGAGCTATCTCCACTAAATCATTTTCTGTAAGTTTTCCACCTTCTTCAATCCATCTAACTATTAACAGCTCTTTTATCATAATATAGCTCACTAATGCAGTTTTTATCTTTGCTAATACATCATAATCAAAAACAGCCTTCATAAAATATCTAAACACAAAATATACTAATAAATTTTCAAACTTATATATTTTGTCACTAAAATAATTATCAAACTGATTATGTTTTTCTAAATATATATATTCATCTTCTTCACTTTGCCAAAAATATCTTAATGCATCTTCTAAAGATAATGGATCATTAGGATTTATATGTTTTAATTCCTTAAAGACCTTAAATATTTCATATACATTATTATACTTAATACTTTCATTACTTTTATAGTTTTGTATATCAATAGCTACATCTTCTATAAATTTATTATCTGAATACTTACTTATACTATCTTTAATACCTTGTATTAAGTTTGAATCTATTTTATCTTGAACTTCACCTATGAACTTAAGTATGATTGAAACTCTTTTATTTAAATCCATATCTCTATTTTGTAGTATTTTAAAAACTATATTTCTGCACTGCATAAGATTTAAATAAAGCATAGCATTAATATCATTGTATCTAGTAACTTCCTCATCATCTTCAGTTAATTTAAATCCTACTCTTTTATCACTTTTTAAAATTATTCTACATGCTTCCGGACAAGATAATGATAAGCACACCTCTCTTAGGCTTCCGAATTCCTCCATCACTCTTGGATATTGTCTACAAGTATAGCAAAGACTATCTTCTCCAAGATTATTATATATATCACACATTTTATTTTCCGTTAAAAATGGACAGTCATCACCTTTTAATACAAAGATATTTTCGCTTCCTTCAGTTACAATCTTGCTTCTTAATCTTTCACCAAACTCCCCTTTTACATTCATATAATTCTTATAGCTTTCATCATCTATAACTATTCCCCATCCTGCACAACAAGTATCTTCGCATTCTGATGCTATACATTTAAAATCATCAAAGTAATCTGGTACTCTTATTTTCATTTGTTTACCTCGCATATTTTATATATTCTAAAACTCTTTATTTACTATCAATTATTTATGGTATCACCATATTTTTATTTAATCAATATTTCTTATAAAGTCATTTCATTAATATCAACACACAAATTTCATTTTATTAAATAATATAAGTAATGTGATAGATTTTAAGGAGATATTTATGGCAATTGGAAAATTACAATTTCAATTATATTTTGGGCAAAAAGCCTATCCAATAAGTAATGCAAATATTTTTATTGTTGATTCTATTTCTGGCATCCCAATTTTCGATGGTTTGTTAACAATTGATAGTAGCGGTAAAAGCGAAATTATAGATTTGTATACATTAGATAAAGAACTTTCAGAAACTCCTAACACAGACGTAATACCATACACAACTTATGATGCTTATATAATAAGCGAAACTTTTAGAAACGTATTAATTAAAAATATTGAAATTTTTCCTGACATAACATCAATTCAACCAGTATCATTGCTTCCAAAAGGAAGATCAATTAATGAATTTGATGTAGTAGATATTACTCCTCATGGTTTAATTAAAGAAAATGAAATTTCCAATACAAATGAGCCTATTAATAGCACCAACTCAACAACTAATAGTAATAGTCCTACAACATTTTTACTAAAAAAACCCGTTATACCTACTAATATTACTGTCCACTTAGGAACCCCTACATCTAATGCAGTTAATGTTACTGTGCCATTTACTGATTACATTAAAAATGTAGCTTCAAGTGAAATATATCCAACTTGGCCTGAAAACGCAATCCGCGCTAATATATACGCACAAATCTCTTTTACTTTAAATCGTATTTATACAGAATGGTATAGAAGTAGAGGATATAATTTTGATATTACTAATTCTACTGCCTATGATCATTATTTTGTTAATGGCAGAGATATCTTTGAGAATATTAGCAGAATCGTTGATGATATTTTTAATGATTATATAAGCAGAACAGATTTTCTAGAACCTCTACTGGCTCAATATTGTAATGGTACCACAGTTACTTGTGATGGGCTTTCTCAATGGGGCACAGTTTCCTTAGCTAACTCTGGATATTATCCATTCAAAATTTTAACTTATTATTATGGTGATAATATAGAACTCAGAAATGCACCTGTAGTAGATGCTATTGATAACTCTTATCCAGGAACTCCATTAAAGCTTGGAAGTAGCAGTGATGCAGTAAAAACTATACAAGTTCAATTAAATAGAATTGCAAAAAATTATCCTGCTATTCCAATCTCCCAAACGGATGGATATTTTAACGAAACTACAGAAAAGGCAGTTAAAACATTTCAAAAAATATTTAATTTATCTCAAGACGGAATAGTAGGTAAAGGAACTTGGTACAAGATATCTCAGATTTATGTAGGTGTTAAAAATCTTGCTGAACTAGATTCTGAAGGTGAGAAACTTCCTATTGAACCTACACCACCTTCTTATATACTAAAACTTGGTTCTAAAGGCGACGGAGTTAAAGTTCTTCAGTACTTCTTAAATTGCATTGCTTTATTTTATGATAATATACCTCCTATTAAAATCGACGGTATTTTTGGAAATTCTACTAAAAATGCTATTGAAGCTTTCCAACAAAAATTCGGATTAGGCGTCGATGGTATAGTAGGTAAGAATACCTGGAGAAAACTTTATGAAATATATAAAACTATTGAACCGTATATAATTTCTGCACCTTCCACTCCATACCCAGGATATATTATTGCTGAAGGTTCTAGAGGTAACGACGTTAAAACTATTCAAACTTGGCTTTCTGCAATATCAAAAAAATATCCTTCAATTCCTGCAGTAAATGCTGATGGAATCTTCGGTCCTTTAACTACAGCTTCAGTTATAGCTTTTCAAGCTGAATTTAATCTAGTGCCTGATGGTCTTGTAGGTAAACTTACTTGGGATAAACTATATACAGTATATTCAAATCTAAATAAATAAATTTACTATAAAATAGTGCTGTATTTATTACAGCACTATTTTATAAATTCTTTATATATTAACTTTTTATTTTTTTAATAATTTATAGTATTTTTCTTTTTACAAAATAAAAAAGATCTATTAGAAACTTACTAATAGATCTTTGGAGGCGCCACCCAGATTTGAACTGGGGAATAAAGGTTTTGCAGACCTCTGCCTTACCACTTGGCTATAGCGCCATCTGTATTACACTAATCATTATACTATAAAAATCTAATTCTGTTAATACTTTTTTGATTAATTATTAAATTTCTTCATAATGAACTTTAGTAAAATCTATATCCTTTTCTTCATAAGCAGGTCTAGCTTCATTAGGATATCCTATTGAAATAATACAGCAAACACCATAGTTCTCAGGTATATTCAAAAGTTTTCTTACATACTCTTCTGAATTCAAACTATCATCATAATTTCTTTCTCTTACCTGTGACCAACATAATCCAAGCCCTAAACTATGTGCTTCTAATTGCATTAAAGTAGCTGCTATAGCCGTATCCTCTATCCAAACATCTGTAGTTATTTCTTTGTTAGCCATAACTACTATCCCTACAGGTGCATTAGCTAACCAAAAGCTTCCCATAGGCTTAGATTTTGATAGTTTTTCTAATTTTTCTTTATCTTTTATAACAAGAAACTCCCATGGTTTTCTTCCTTTAGATGATGAAGCTAAAAGTCCAGCCTTAAGAATGTTATCTATTTTTTCCTTTTCAATATCTCTATCTTCATATTTTCGTATACTTCTTCTTGTCTTTAATAAATCTATCATCAAATCACCTCATTAACAACTTAATTTTGCTCTTTTAATTAATTATATCTTCCTTAAAGAAAAAATCCAAGTTCCTTTTAAACAACTTGGATTTATTTACTTTATTATAATTTAATAATACTACTATTTTTATTCCCCAAAATTAATTTTTCATCTTACTGCCTACATATACTTTATTTGCAAATACTGCACCAATAATCATAACTACTGCAAATACTATTAAGTAAGCAACTACTGCTATTCTATGTGCAAAGCATGCTGCTATCATCATAAATATACATCCACATATCGATACTATCGGCATAATAAATCTCTTAAATATACTTAACTCTTTCTCCTTTTTTATCATCATTATAAATATAGGAATATACATAGCATAAATAGTTACTATAGGTAATTCTGATGAATCAAAGCTAAAGAATCCAAACCATGAATCTGTAAGATTTGCTCCATAGAAAAATAATAGCCATATTCCACAAAATAATAATCCAATTACTGATGAGTTTGTAGGCATATTTGTAATATTATCTACTTGTTTAAAAACTTCTTGCTTTGGTCCCATTCCTCTTACTGCGATAGAATAAAGCCCTCTCGTACAACCAAGCATCAACCCATTTAATGTACCTAAACAAGAAATAATTACAAATACAAATATTAAAGATCCACCTATACTTGAAAATACAGTTTCAAAAGCAAGTTTCGCACCTGCTTCTCCCCCTGCCATCATTACTTCGTTACTTACTGCACCTGCTAGTCCAATATAATATAAAATATATACTAACATAATTGCAAAAGTCCCACCTATAAGAGCCCTTGGCAAGTTTTTCTTTGCATCCTTTAACTCTGCATTTATACTAGTTGCAATTATCCAACCTTCATACGCAAAAGCTGTAGCTACTACTGCAGTAAACAACCCACTAAATGTATCAACATTTTCTACTACTGTAGTAAAATTTGTTACTGTCATACCATTACTTAGTCCTACAATAGTTCCTACTACCGCCATTAATAGTAATGGTATAAGTTTAATAATTGTTGTACTTACCTGAAATTTGCCTGCTAATACTGGCGATAAAGAATTTATTGCGAAAGCCCCAATTAAGTATAAACATGCAATCGTCATACATTCCCCACCAGTAATTGAAAATCCAAACAAAACACAGGTATACCTCGCAGATACCCAAGCTAATACTGAAGTTAATGTTGGATAATAAATAACTGCCATAAACCATCCAACATAATATCCATAAGTTTTTCCTATTGCGGCTTCTGCATAATCTACAACTCCATTTACATACTCATACTTAGTTGCCATAACAGCAAATGTATAAGCACAAGAAATCATAATTATGCCACCAATAATCCATGCTATAATTCCTAACAGAAGATTTCCCCCTGTTGCTTTTAAAACCTTTTCGGCTTTAAAAAAAACTCCACTTCCTATAACAATACCTATTACCATTGCTATAGCTGTTAATAGCCCATACCTTTTATCTAGCTTATTGCTCATAGCTCACCTTCCTTTTTATATTTATACATAGAGTTTTTTTATTCTAAGCTATATATACCATTCATATTAGAATAATACTTAAATAATTCTATATTTTATCATTTTCTCCTCTTTTTACTGCATATTTATTCCATTTTTTAAATATAAATCAAAAAGGCCATATCTAAACTAAATAAATATAATTTAGATACAACCTTTTCCATATTAATTGCTAGCTATTCTTCTTTTTCTACTCTTATAAGTTATATTAATAAAAATTTATATTTGCTCTTTTCAATATCTTCAATAGTAATTATATTAATTTCTTTATTATTAAAGTTTTCATCACAAATTCTTACGCTTTGAGTTCTTATTAAACAATCTAAGAATTGATTTATTAATAATCCATTTTTTAATATCACTTCACTATCAGCATAAATCTCTATTAAAGTTTCTTCTAATTTTTCTTTAGCTTCATCATTTAGATTATATCCTTTTATCATTAATGTAGTTAAAGCTATCTTTAAAAGTTCATCAATCTTATAATCTTTAAATTCTACTTTTACAGGGAATCTATAGCTTAAAGCTTCATTTGTTTGTATTAAGTTTCTAATACCTATTTTATCACCAGATAAAACTATAATTAGCTTACTATAATTGCTATCAATAAATTTAATTAAGCTGTTTATTATCTCTTTATGATTCTCTTCTTCTAATAAAAGGTCAGCATTTTGTACGAAAACTACCTTTCCAACATATTTACTAAATACTTCATCAACCTTACGTCCATTCTTAAAGCTATTAACTATATCATATTTATCAATTACAATCATATTTTTCGACTTAACAATACCTAAATTGTATAGCATTTCTGTATATATATTAAAAGTTCTTTTTTTACCTGTTCCTTCAGAACCCATAGCAATTATATTCATATATTTATTTAGGTCTGTGGCCATTCCTAATCTCTTCTTTCTAGCCATAACCTTCATAAACTTATACTGTTCTTTTAAAAAGTTCTTTGCATTTTCATTAGATATAACCCCGTCTAACTTCTTATCTAAATTAAACTTATTATCATAATCAGATACATTTATCTTCTCTATATCCTTAGTAGTAATTAAGTTCATCTCATAAACACTTATATCTTCTTCTGCAATTCTTATACTTTGATTTCTTATTAGCCTTTCTACATAGTTTCTAACCATTCTACCATTTCCTGAAGTTGCATCAGAATTTTTATAAATATCAACAAAACTATTCTTTAATGCTACATATGCATTTTTAGAAAGTTTAAATCCACTTGATTCAATAAGCTTTATAGACATTTCTAGCAGCTCATTTGGATTATAATCTTGGAATGTAGTCCATAATGGGAATCTTGATTTTAATCCAATATTAACATCGAAGAAATCTTCCATTTCCTCTTCATATCCAGCTAATATCACTATTACTTCTTTTGAATAGTCTTCTATTAACTTAAGTAAAGTTTCCACTGCCTCTCTTCCTAAATCATCATTAGCAAGTGTATATGCTTCATCAATAAATAGAATTCCTCCAATAGCCTCTTTAAACTTTTCTTCAGTTTTCTTAGCTGTTTGACCAGGTATATCTGATACAAAACTTGATCTGTCAGTTTCTACGAGCTGTCCACCCTTTAGTAGTCCCATGCTATTAAGCATTTCTGCTACAAGTCTAGCTATACTAGTTTTGCCTGTGCCTGGATTACCTGCAAATACCATATTTAAATTTTGTTCAATTTTTGTATTAACACCAACTGACTTTCTTTTTTCTTGAGCAACTAATAATTTATACTGACTTCTTAAAAGATTTTTTACTTCATCAAGTCCTATTATTCCTTTTAACTTTTCTTCTAAATTAAACTTAGCCTTAGCTTTAAAGTTAAAGTTATCTCTTTCTAATACGTCTATTTCTCTCTCTTTATTAGTTAGGTACTTCTTAGATGCATCTAAAATTGCGTTCTCTACTATATTTCTAACAAATCTTGCATTTCCTAAATCATTTTTACCTATTAATTGATTTTTAGTAAATAAATCTATTAGCCCACTTTTAGCTTTTTCTGATATTGTATATCCTTTAGATTTCGCAATATTTACAGCTATAGCATACATTTGTTTAGGATCATAATCATGGAAATGAATCGTATTTGGGAATCTTGAAGATAACCCTTGGTTGTACTTTAAGAACTTTTCAATATCTTTTTCGTATCCAGCAATAATCACTATTAAATTATCTCTATTATCTTCTATTCCCTTTAATAAGGCATCTACTATTTCCTTACCAACTTTGTCATTTTCATCTTGACATAATGAATAAGCTTCGTCGATAAATAGTACGCCTCCTAAAGCTGAGTTTATAATATCATTAGTTCTCTTTGCCGCATCACTAGGATTTTCTGTTATAAAGTCAGCTTTACTAACTTCTCTAAATACGCCTTTTTTTATTATACCTAATGCATTTAAATATTCAAAAGTTACTCTTGCAGCATTAGTTTTTCCAGTACCTGCATTACCTGCAAATATCATATTAAGAGATGGCATAGAAGACTTAAGTCCTAACCTTTCTCTTATTTCTTGAACCTTATAGTTATTTTCAACATTTTGTATAAATTCCTTTAACTCATCTATACCTATAATTGAATCTAACTTATATCTAGCCTCTTCTAAAGTAGGAATAGAGTAATCACTTAATTTATATACTTCATCATTAGTCTTACAATATATTTCATTTTCTTCTACATAAATTAAAATTTTATTTTCATTTTGAAGTTCTTGATTATTTATAAGATTTCTAAGTGGTTTGTACACTTTATAAGAAACGTATTGCTTCACATCAAAATTAACATCTTCAATAAAGAAATCTTGTAGATATGAACATAATAAATAATCATCAGCCTTACTTGAATCTTCCTTTATTTCTAATATTATATCTATGTTAAATTCATTTTGTATTTTTCTTATTTCTCTTATTGTCTCTGCTTTAATAACTAAATCTCTTTCTTCTTTAGTTAAATCCTTTGTATAAAATATTTCTTCGCTATTTTTTAAATATTTATCTTTTATTTGGTTAAACTTATCATCATTGTCATTATTATAAACAAATACAAAAAATTTATTGTGACATAAGAAAGCATTTATCTTTTCATCACTGTCATTAGCTTCTGCCTCTATCATAAACTTATTTTTTAATATATATTCACTTTTTAAAGGTAAACAACTATTAGGTCTTATCTTAGAAAGAAGAGCTAAAATTTCTTCCGATGCCATATCAATATTTTTAAATATTATGCATTTAGAATCGTTATTTAATTTTTCATAAAGATCTGTTAAGAAAGCATTATATCCTAACTTAAAACTATACTCTGATAAATCTATATCCTCTACTTCTCCATTTTCTATAATCTTATTTTCTTTAAGCTCTTGGAATATAAATCTTACGCTAGCCTTTTTAAATGTATCTTTACTTCCAACTAATAATAAAATCCCTTTTTCATCATTACTTATCTTTTCCCTAAAGTAATTACATAACTTACTAAAAAAATTATTTTGCCCTATAAATTCATTATTAAGCTTTTCTTCAATATTTTTAAATATATCTATGTTACTCAAACTTCTCATCATCCTTTGCTTATTATTTCTTTTGTTATTAAGTTTAATAAAACTATTTATTAGAAAAATAATACAGTCTTTCCAAACGCCTATTTTTCTATTTAAGCAATTATATTAATTAATATTAAAATTGTCAACATAATAAAAGGCACAATATATAAGACCTGAGTCTCACATATCATGCTTTAATAATCTTTAAAACTTTTATTCAAAATTATACTGATCAATATTGTCATTAAATTCATCTATATTTTTTAATACATATTCCTTTTGTAAGTAAATCTTTTCTGAATCATACAGTTCCTTTGCTTCACCACATATTTCTTCTAATATTTCTCCTGTTTTGCCATCTATTATTTTATCAATTATTATAATTGCATCCTCTGGTGATTCATTAAGAACTCTCGATATATTATCCCTACAGCTTTCACCTATGCTTATAGCTTCACTCGGCAGGGCTATATAAGGACCTATATCCATTAACTTTATATTTTTCTCAAAATTATCTTTAGTAGAATCTAATATTCCTACAGGAATAGTTATCACTAGCTTACTTTTTTCAAAAACATAACCTATTGAGTACTTAATTCTATACCAAGTACCTTCCTTCATTTAAAATCACCTAACTAAAAATTATTATTTCCTATATTAAATTTATATTCTAAATTTAATATTTAATTCATATTCTTGCAAAATCTATTATACCCCTTAATTTTCAGGCTAAAATTAATTATATTTTCTTATAAAAACTCTATATATACTTAAAGTTTTATCACAGCTTAAAATTAATTTCATATAATAATAATGATTACTTTTTATTTTAGGAGATGTATTTTTGAGGTATCGAAAAAAATCTATTAAATATACTCCAAGGCCTAAGTTTTATAAAAACAGTTGTAATATAATATTTAAGAGGCAATTCCCCTTATTACGCATTAAACCTTTAAAATTTTCAAATAGTAGAAATTATAGATTTTCTCCTATAATCCTAGGAGCATTGTTAATATTTTGGGGTATATTTAATTTGCTAAAGAACATAGTTGTCTACACACCAATTATTTTGGGAAACTCCTTAAGTGGTGGTGCTAATTTTGCAACTTCATCTATTTTATTATTACTTGGTGTAGGAATTATTTTTCTAAATAAAAAATCACCTTTAGGCTATCTTCTTATAATCATAGGATTTTCAATTGTTAGTATATCTATTTTTTTATCTTTAAAAATGAGATTTTTACCAACTTCATTATTTAAAACACTACTTATATTCAGTTCAATAATAGGTGGATTTTGCTTATTAATAAAAACAGGAATACTTCTGTTTAGAAAATAATTTAAAACATAAAAAGTGCGCTTTATGCGCACTTTTCTATAATATTCTTCTAGCTCTGCTTACATATCCCCATGGAACATTACTTATTCTAACAGTATCTCCTGTATAAGCAGATTCAATCCACTTACCATCTCCAATATACATACCAACATGTCCTAAATCTGATGCAAAAATTAAATCTCCAGGAATAACATCATTTAATGATACTTCTACTCCATTATTAATTTGATCGTAAGTTGTTCTTCCTACATTAATACCTGCTTGTCTAAATGCCCAATAAATAAGACCTGAGCAGTCAAATGCCCTATATCCCATATCTACAAAACCTTCAGCATGGTCATATTCTCCTTGAGCAGTATCTGCTGGAAATCTATTTTTTAGTTCATTTAAAAATTCTGTTGTTAGAAACTCACCAGCTCCTCCCCATACATATGGAGCTCCTATTTGAGCTTTCATAGAATCTAAAATTATATTATAAGCTTCCTTATTTACAGTATCCCCAGCACTAGTATTCCCTGAATTATCTTCTAAATTCAAACTAATATAATCAGCACTTACATAACCTACTGAATCTTTGAATACTATCTTGTACCAATTACCTACTCTTTCTTGTATTTCTACTATAGTATTGTTTAATAGGTAACCTATAACAAAAGAATCTGTTGAGGCTTCTTTTCTGACTCTTAAATTTGAGCCTTCAACATCTATAACTATCCCTTTTGTATTTATAACTTGCCCTTGTGAATTATCTGTACTTCCGCTATTATTATCACTTGTAACTTTTTCTAAAGTTACATAGTCTTTGCTTACATATGCTACAGAATTATTATATGAAATTCTATACCAATTCCCCTCTTCTCCTATAATATTAACAGCATTTCCTTCGTATAAACTACCTAAAACTTCAGAGCTTGTATTTGGAGCTTTACGAACTCTTAACGAAGATCCACCTAAATCATATACATATCCAGTTTCTCTTATAGTATCATCTCCACCAGCACCACTTCCGCTGTTATTATCATTGCTATTTCCATTAACTAAGATATAGTCACTATGAACATATCCATAACCATCATTAAACTTAATTTTATACCACTCACCTGCTGTTCCAACTATAGCAACAGTAGTATTATCTACAACATATCCTATTATAGATGAATTTAATGATGAACCACTTCTAACTCTTAAATTTGGCGCTGCATTATATACTTTTCCATAATATAATGTTTCTTCTGTAGAGCTTGAGTTAACTTCCTCTACATAATCTCCATGAACATATCCAACAATGCTGTTATATTTAATCTTATACCACTCATTACTATATGATATAATTTCAAAACTCACCCCTTCAGTCATTGTTCCAAGAATCTCAGAGCTAGTTGATGGATTTGATCTTATTCTTAAATATGTTCCATCCACATTTGTTACTTGTCCCCTACTAGAACTTCTAGCATTAACATTCTCTACATTAGGATCAGTTGTTGGCATTTCATTATTCTCTAAAGCCTGAGCAGTAATTGGTTTTAGCATAACCATACCGCCAATTACACCTGATATAGCAATCGTTTTTTTTATTTTACTCTTATTCATATACAGAACCTATCCTCCACTCTTCTTACTATTTCAGCAATTTATTTTAGCACATTCATCCATTAATTTTAAATACTTTTTACTATTTATCGGCATCATTTAACAAATATTTAGGATTTATTTCCCTATTTCATAATAATTATATCACTCTCTGGAAAATAAATGTAATAAAAATAGAAATTTATCATTAAATGATTATAATAATTAAAATATGATAAAATAGTAATGTAAATCATTATTCAACCATTTGAATAGGCTGTTAAATAATTGAATAAAATTAAGTAGAATAAACAGAAAAAGGTGAGAATTTAATGTTAGTAATGTCTTTTAATCTTAGAAGTGATTTCATTTTAGATATAAATAATAGATGGATTAACCGTAAAGATATTGTTAAAGAAATAATGTTCAAATACAATTGTGACATTATTGGAGTACAAGAATTAACAAATAAGATGCATAAAGATCTTATTGAATTTACTAAAGATTTTAATGTGATAGGTAAAGCTAGGAGCAAAAAGTTATTTGCGGAAAGAAATGACTTAATAATACCTAAAAAACATAGTATAGAAGATCATAAAACAATTTGGTTATCAGAAACTCCTAATAAAGTTGGAAGCCAACCTTGGTTTTCTCTTTATCCACGAATCTGTACAACTGCTAAACTTAAACTTGAAGACAATACAAATATTAGAGTATATAATACTCATCTTGATTGTTTGCTACCACAAGCTAGGGACTACGGTATAAAAAAATTAAGCAAATTTATTGAATCTAATTATAAAGAGGACAAACTGCCAATAATTGTTATGGGAGATTTTAATGCAAGCCCTAAAAGTAAAGTAGTAAAAAACTTTGTTAATGGTAAGTATTTTAACAAAACATTTTTTGCTGTCCAAGAAAAGAATACCGAACTATATAACAAACCGACACGTGCAGGTTTTAAAGGCAAAGAAAATGGTTACCATATAGATTATATATTTGTTAGTGAAGAACTAGAAATAGTTGATGTAGATATAATTACAGATAGCGTAAACGGAAAATATCCTTCTGACCACTTTCCATTATTAGCTAATATAAGACTTAAAAAATCTTAGAAGGTGCGAAGTAAAATTCGCACTTTCTTATTTATAATTTTGATTGTCAGTTAAGAAGAGGATGTTTCATATATATGTTTGTTTAAAATTTTGCCATTATCCATTGATACAATTTTGTCTGATACCAATTTTGCAAAATCCATATCATGAGTAATAATAAGTATAGCCATTCCTTCATCTCCAAGACTTTTAATTAAATTAGCAACATCCTTAGTTAATGATGGATCTAAAGCTGATGTAGGTTCATCAAAGCACATAATCTTAGGATTTAAAGCTAAAGCTCGTCCAATAGCTACCCTTTGTCTCTGCCCTCCTGATAACTCACAGGGATAAGAAGTACTTTTATCTTCAAGTCCTAAAAACTCCAATATATCATTAGCTTTCTTTATAGCTAATTCTCTATCCTCTTTAAGCACTCTAATAGGTGCCTCAATTAAATTATCTAACACTGATTTATGCGGAAAAAGGTTAAACCCTTGAAAAACTAATCCTATATCTTTTCTTATTTCTTTTAATACTTCTTTGCATGCATATCTTCCATTTTCACAAAATGTATTTTTATTTATTACTATCTTTCCTTCTTCACAAGTTTCTAACCCATTTATGGCTCTTACTAATGTTGTTTTCCCGCCTCCTGATGGTCCTACTATTACTACTATTTCTCCTTTATTCACCTCTAAATCTATTCCTTTTAAAACTTCATTATCCCCAAAAGTCTTTCTAAGACCTATAATTTTCAACATAATTCCACCTCTTAACTATAGTATTCAAATTTCTTTTCTACCTTATTTAGTATCTTACTTAATATTCCAATTAAAATCATATATACTACTCCAATTACTATAAGTGGAATTAATGAAGAATCTCTGTTGCAAGCTATCTTCCCCACTCTTAACAATTCATCTAATCCTATTACATAAACTAACGCTGTGTCTTTCACTAATGTTACAATTTCATTTGCTATAGGTGGTAATACCGTTTTAAAAGCTTGAGGTAATATTATTCTAAAAAAAGTATCTCTTTTGGATAATCCTAAAACCTTAGCTGCTTCATATTGTTCAACACTTACTGATGCTATACCTGCTCTAAATATCTCTCCGAAATATGCTGCATAATTTAAAGTAAATGCTATTATAGCTGCTGGAAACCTATCAATAACTATATTCAAATTTGGAAGACCAAAGAAAATGAATACTATCTGCAGCAATAAAGGAGTTCCTCTCATTATTAATACATAGGTACCTGTTACTTTGCTTATTAATTTTATTTTTGATCTTCTTCCTAAAGCTACTATTATCCCTAAAGGAATAGATAGTATTAAAGTCAATATGAAAATTATCAATGTAACTTTTAATCCTTCTAAAACTTGAGGCATCAATATAAGTGAATAATTTAAAATTTCCTTAAAAAATTTAATTATAGTATCCATTTTTCCTGCTCCTAACTACCTATTTTATTATTGTTATATCTTCCCCAAACCACTTTTCAGATACTTCTTTTAGCTTTCCTTCCTGAGACATTGTTTTAAATGCTTCATTAAAAGCTTCTACCATCTTATCATCTCCCTTTCTCATTCCTACACCATATTCCTCATCGCCAAAATCATCTTCTAAAATCTTATATTTATCTTCACCTTTTAACTCTATATAATATCTAACTAATATTTCATCAGCTACTACTGCATCAATTCTTCCTGCTTGCAAATCCATTAAAGCCTGATTATTATCTTCAAAAGTGATCGCCTTTCCACCATCAAAGGTTTCGTATAACTCATCATCTTTTTCCATAGCACTTACAGCAGATGATTGATCTTGAGCTCCTACCTTTTTACCACTTAAATCAGCTTTTGAATTAAGCTCACTATTACTTAATGTAACTATAACTTGTCTATTTTTTAAGTAAGGAGCTGAAAAAGTAACTTTTTCCTTTCTTTCCTCAGTTATTGTATATCCATTCCATATTAAATCTATGTTGCCTGAGTCTAATTCAGTTTCTTTCATAGTCCAATCAATAGGCTGAAATTTAATCTCCTTATTTAATTTTTCTCCTAAAGCTTTAGCTAAATCAACATCAAATCCTGTAATATTTCCGTCTTGATCCTTAAACCCCATTGGAGCGAAAGCATCATCCATTCCAACAACTAGTACTTCCTTATCTAAAGTACTACCTTCACTTCTACTGCTATTTGAGCAACCTACCATCCATAGTGCAGCTGCTACAACAAGTCCTATCATTACACCTTTTAACATTTTTTTAGTTTTCATATACTTTTCCTCCTTTTAAAATAAATATTTAAATTATTGCATTTTTATATAACAAAAAAGCCATGTAGGCTTATCCTCCTACATGGCTTAACAAATTATGATTGCACTTAATTTATTATACCTAGAGATACAAGCCTAACTCCAAATAGACCTGTATCTGCTTTTAAACAGACCAAGTCTCTAGGTATGATGATGTATTAAATTTTCTTTAACAAAATTAAATGCTTTCATAATATTCCTCCAAATTTTATTTGTTATAATTATACATTTCGTTTTTTGGAAATTCAAGTATTTTTTATTATTTTTCTAAATTTAATTCTCTCACTATGATTTTAGCTACTTCCTCTGCCACTTCACCAGTAAATGATATACATTGTTCCTTATGCTCTCCTGACCCCATATCTAATCCTTTAGTTAGTATTCTGCAACATAAGCTCTTGTGGTTATTTCTAAACTTTTCATGTAATTCTTTTGTTAATTCCATAGTTTTACGCACTTTGGGATCTTTAGCTACTTGTCTACCAAAAACTAATCCCAATGCCATAACTCCACCAGATACAGCTCCACAAGTACACCCTGAGCCACCTATTCCTATAGGAAATCCTGACGCTGCAGCAACAATTTCATCTGATATAGGTAATTTAAACTCATCTTTAATAGTTTTAACTATTGCTTCCGAACAAAAGAAGTCTCCATTTCTATAATAATTTTCTGCTGTTTCCCTAATTTTATTAATATCTATATCGCTTGTCCTCATATTATCACCTCTATATTTAATTATATATGTTACATAAATCGGGTCAATCTACTTTTATAATTACATAATATTAAGTTTTATTTATAATACGCTTTTATTATTTAGTAAGGTAGATGATATAATATATCCTCTACCTTTAACTTTTATCTATAGACTATGGAATTACAGCAAAAATAACTTTTATTTCTATTGGCATCAACTTTCTAATGTATTTCTCAAAAATATCATAAACAACTTCTCTATCATTTCCAAAAACCCCGCATCCAAATGCTCCTAATATTAATGCAGTAGGATTTTTACTTATGGCTAGCTTTACTATCTTCTCTATTCTCTTACCCATAATATCAACTATTAATTTTTCATCTCTTATACCTTCTGCATATGCTTTTCTTTTGTTTACAGCTGGAGATACTATAAAAGAAGCTAACTCATAATTATTTAAAAGTTCAAGATTATCATTTCTGATTATAGGTACATCAGGAACATAAAGCATTCTATCATTATATAAAGGTGTATAATTTTCTCTGTTAAACTCATAAAAATCATTCTGTTTTTTCAAGCTTTCATATAGCATAGAAGCCCTACATAAACTTTCCTCTTGAGCTTTACTTCCCATTAAATATCCACCACCTGGATTAATAGCACTTGCAAAATTTAAAGCTATTATATTGCCAATTACTCCTTCGCTTCTTAATTTTAAAATAGCATCTATAGTCCCTGTATTTATAATATTATCTCTAACCACATAATTATTTTGAATATCTTTATAATTATTAACATATGTTACTTCATTACTTACAACTTCAGTTTTATCTATCATATCCTTAACCTTAGTATCAAGTTCCACCTTATTTCCTTCTTTAGAAATATAAAAGTTATCTTTGGCTATTTTAAAATTCTCTTCCACAACATACATTAACTTTTCCTTATACATTAATATAATCTCCTTATTTCCAATATTTATATTAATTATAATATAAATATATATTTTGTAATTAAAAAATAATAAGGTATATGAACTAATTCATATACCCTATAAAATTTATCTTTATAAAACAGCTGATATATAATACATTTCAGCATCATCAATACTCTTATCTGCCTTTAGAAATATAAAAGTTATCTTTGGCTATTTTAAAATTC